>NZ_CAJFGT010000052.1:0-27025 GCF_904377885.1 Flavonifractor sp. An112
CCGCCCCTTTTGCCGGGGAAACGGATTGCCACGCCAGTGTGCGCACTGGCTCGCAATGACAGGTTTGTGCAAAACAGCTATTTTGCAACAGGCCCTTTTCAGGCAAATTTCTTCCGCAGGCGGAAGAGCTGCCAGATGATGCAGAACATGACGATGATCCATACCACCAGCACACCCATCAGAATGAGGGTGCCCAGGGTATCCCAGTCCTCCCAGGGCAGAGGCAGGCACATGAGGGTACGCAGCACCGCGTCCACGTTGCGACAGGTCCGCAGGCCGCCCCCGCTCTCCCCCGCCGCCTCCGCCAGAAGGGCCAGGTCGGTGAGCAGCTGGAAGTGGAAATAGAGGCCGATGCAGGTAAGCAGCGCATCCAGCAGGAAAAACTGCCCCATCAGCGTCTGTCCGGTGGCAAACACCGCCAGCCAGTCGGCCAGCTCCCTCGCTCCCAGCAGGATGCAGAAGGGTTTGAGCAGGGTCAGGTCCCGCAGCTGATCCCCCAGCAGTGTGATGGCGGAGAAAAAGAGCAGATAGCCCACCCAGTTGGGCAGAACGTTCAGGGTACCCAGGTTCAGATTCAGATGGAGAAATACATAGCCCCAGGCAATTTTGGTCAGGCCACGATAGGTACTGCTCATGGGACCACCTCCTCCGGCAGAGCCACGCAGATGTAGGTTCGATCCCCGTCCTCAACGGCCACCGCCAGGGCCTCTGGCATGGCGGTCAGGGTCATATTCTCGCCGCTGTATAAGCCGGTGCTCTTCCGCACTGGGTCCTCATCCGGCCCCACCGGATACAGGGTATACCGGTAGTCCGCCTGGGAAAGGGCGCGCTCCGGATCGTCGAACCGGGACATGAAGGCCAGCTCTACCGGCACTTCCACAGGCTCCCCCGTCTGTCTCACAGTGACTCGGAGGGCAAAGCCGTCCTGCATCAAAGTAAACGGGGTATTGGGGCGGGGAGCCGGCTCGACCCAGCCGCTGGAGAGATAACCGACCAGTTGCTGCGGCCTGTAGGAGGATACGGTGCGGTCAATGCCCAGCTGCATCCGCAGGTCCACCTCCACCCGAAGGGTGGCTGTCTCCGCCACGTAGGTGGTGCCGGGGGTGTTCAAATTCCGGGGGAGCCACCGGGGCGCCCCGTCCTCGGCGAATCCCATCCAGCTCTCCAGTTCCCCCAGGGGAGTTACCGTCCAGAATTCTCCCTCCGGACGGACCGCCACCTGCTGGACGGCCACGCCTTTGGTCTCATCTCCCTCCAGTGGGACAAAAAACAGGGTGCCGGTGTAGCCACCCGCTCCATCGGCCAGCAGGTTCATCACCGACCACTCCGCCTGCCAGGCAGGCCGGGACCAGTGAAAATTCAACTCCCAGAACAGGGAGTCATTCAGGTCCACCTCCTCAAAGGGTGCCTCCACCGCCTGAACCACCTGGGCCCGTTCCTTCTCCGGGGTCACCATAGCAAAATATACCGGACTGTCGCACAGCACCGCCTTAGCGTAGGTGTCCAGCGCTCCGGCCACGGTGGTGGGCCGGTTGAGCATGGCGGCGGTCATTGCAAAACTCCCCCGCTGGTCATACTCAGGCACCGCCACCGCCCCGCCGGTGCCCGCCAGACAGGTCACCGCCAGCACCACCGCCACGCACCGGGCCCCTAAAGCCACCCCTCTGGGGTAACGCTTGAACCGGGCAATGGCTCCGATACGGTCCTTGATGTTGCGGCCCCCGTTGGCCATGGAGGTGGTACCCGGCGCCCGGGCATATTTGTCCTCCGCCATGGACAGGAGGATCACGCCATATTCCCGCCGCTGCTCCCCCTCCAGCCGTTCCAGCACCCGCTGGTCGCACAGTGCCTCGCTGTCGTTCTGGGCCCGGTTCCAGCAGTACCACAGCAGGGGGTTGCACCAGTGGAGGCAGCGCAGCAGGCAGATCCCCACGCCGGCCCACAAATCCCCATATTTCAGGTGGAGCAGCTCGTGGAGGAGCACCTTGTCATCCACCGCCCGCTCCGGCAGCACCAGCACCGGGGAGAGCGGCCCGCACACAAAAGCGCTCTCCGCCTCCGCCAGCACAACCACTCGCTTGGGCACCTTCAGGCCGTACCCCACCGCCACCCGCTCCAGCTGGGCTGTCACCTCAGGTGCGGGGGCCCTTCCCCGGGCCACCTTCCGGCGCAGAGCCACATAGGTCAGCAAAAACCATAGCAGAGTAAGGACCACCCCGGCCACATAAATGATAAAAAGCCAGTCGGTCACACTGGTGGGCATGACAGGCCGGAGCAGCGGCACCGGGGCCGCCACCTCCGTCCCGGTATAGGGCTGAGTGAGCGCAGAGGACAGGTTGGCCTCCACCGTCAGTCTGGCGGTCTCCAGCACCATCCGCCCCTCCGGCAGGAGGGATCGGCCCAGCAGCCCGGCAGGTAGCAATACCCGCAGGGCCAGAATGACCCACACTCCATACTGCCACCGGGGGGACAATTTATCCAAAAAGAGCCGCTTGGCAATGAGCAGCACCGCCGCCGCCACCGAGGCGGTAAGGGTCTGCATCAAAAAGGCCCAGATGTTTTCCATGGATCACACCTCCATGTCGTCCAGCAGCTTCCGCAGCTCCTCCCGTTCCTGGGCAGTCAGCTTCTCCTCCTTCAAAAAGGCGGCCACCAGCTTGCCCGCCGAGCCCTGATACACCCGGTCCAGCAGCCCCCGCCGCTCCTGAGCTGCACAGGCCTCCCGGTCCACCGCCGCCCGGTAGCGGTGAGGAGCCTGGGTCTTGTCAATGGTCACCAAACCTTTTGCCTCCATCCGGGTCAGGTAGGTAAGCACCGTGTTGCGGCTCCAGCCGGTGGCGGGCCGCAGCGCCTCCACCGCCTCGCCCAGAGCCAGCCCATCCGGCGACGTCCACAGGGTCTCCAGCACCCGCCACTCCTTGTCACTCAGCTTCATCTCCGCCCCTCCTACAGCTGTAGTATCTACATAGATACTACAGCTGTAGGAGTATAATGTCAACACTTTCGCCAAATTTTCCGCAAACAGAAAAAAAGCCTACAGACCGTCCTGGAATTGTGGTACAATAGCCGTTGAGTGAAAAATGATATGAGAAGGGACGGAGACCGGAAATGGACAAAATCGGGTTTGACAATCAAAAATATCTGGAGCTCCAGTCGGCGCACATCCGGGAGCGGATTCGCAAGTTCGACAACAAGCTCTACCTGGAATTTGGCGGCAAGCTGTTTGACGATTATCACGCCTCCCGGGTACTGCCCGGCTTTGAGCCGGACAGCAAGATCCGGATGCTGAAGGAGCTGCGGGATTCGGTGGAGGTGGTCATCGCCATCTGCGCCAATGACATTGAGAAAAATAAGGTCCGGGGCGACCTGGGTATTACCTACGATGTGGACGTGCTGCGGCTCATCGACGCTTTCCGGGGCCAGGGCCTGCTGGTGGGCAGCGTGGTCATCACCCAGTACGCCGGCCAGCCCGCCGCCGACGCCTTCCAGCGCCGGATGGAACACCTGGGCGTCAAGACCTATCTGCACTATCCCATTGCCGGTTACCCCCACAACACCACCCTCATCGTCAGCGACGAGGGCTACGGCAAAAACGACTATATCGAGACCCAGCGGCCTCTGGTGGTGGTCACCGCCCCCGGCCCCGGCAGCGGCAAGATGGCGGTGTGCCTGTCCCAGCTGTACCACGAGTACAAGCGAGGCGTGAAGGCGGGCTACGCCAAGTTTGAGACCTTCCCCATCTGGAATCTACCCCTCCAGCACCCGGTGAACCTGGCCTACGAGGCCGCCACCGCCGACCTGGGGGATGTGAACATGATCGACCCCTTCCACCTGGCCGCCTACGGGGAGACCACGGTGAACTACAACCGGGACGTGGAGATCTTCCCCGTCCTCTCCGCCATGTTTGAGAAGATCATGGGAGAGTGTCCCTACAAGTCCCCCACCGATATGGGCGTGAATATGGCGGGCAAGTGCATCGTGGACGACGACGCGGTGTGTGCCGCCGCCCGTCAGGAGATCGTCCGCCGGTACTACACCGCCCTGTGCGACCGCCGCATCGGCACCGCCACCGACGATCTGGTGTACAAGCTGGAGACCGTTATGCAGCAGGCCCATGTGGATGTGTCCATCCGGTCTGTGGTGGCCGCCGCCGCCCAGGTGGCCGAGGAAACCGGCAACCCCGCCGGAGCCATCGAGCTGCCCGACGGCGAGGTGGTCACCGGTAAGACCACCGATCTGATGGGCGCCTCCTCCGCCACCCTGCTCAACGCCCTCAAGCGGCTGGCAGGCATCGACCACGAGCACCACCTGATCTCCCGTGAGGCTCTGGAGCCCATCCAGCAGGTGAAGGTCCACCACCTGGGCTCGGTGAACCCCCGGCTCCACTCTGACGAGATCCTCATTGCCCTGGCCATCTCCGCCACCACCAATCCTCTGGCCAAGCAGGCGCTGGATCAGCTCTCCGCCCTGCGGGGGTGTGAGGCCCACTCCTCCGTCATTCTCTCTCCCGTGGACTCCCACACCTACAGCCGTCTGGGCCTGCGCCTCACCTGCGAGCCCCAGTATGAGACCAACAAGCTGTATCACAAATGAATTTAGAACAAAAAATGGGTGCTGTCTGTTGACAGCACCCATTTTTAATGTCTGTATCTGGGATCAGGCGCCCAGGGCCTCCGCCGGAATCTCAAAATCGGCGGCGTTGTTGTAGTTGGTGCAATCCATGATGACCTCCACCTTGTCGATGGTCATCATGCCGCTGACATCCACACCTTCCGCGCCTTCCACGCTTCCCATCGCCGCGTTCAGTGCCTTGCCCATGATGGACTGCATCACGTCGGTCATATCCATGAAGTAGCGCACGGGATAGCCGCTCTCCTGGTCGATCCACACGGTGATGGGCATATCGCCCAGATCGCTGTAAAAGTCGGACACATCCACCATACCGCCCAGGCTGGACTCCAGATTGGTGGTGGCGCCGCTGGCCTTAAGCACTTCTTCCATGGCCTCGCCCCGGATCACGCCGGTATACTTGTCGGCGGTCACGCCGTTGATCTCCTCGGTACCCACGCTGATGTACTCCGCGCCGCTGTCCAGATAGAGGTTCACACTCTGCTGGGCGTCGTACTGCTCCAGCATATTGACGGTGGCGGTCTGGCTGGTCCAGGTGTTGCCGTCATAGAGGTACATATTGTAGGTATCCCCGTCAGCCTCGGCAAAAATACTCATGGAAACCGAGCCCAGGGAACCCATGTCCATGGTCATGTCGGCCTTCATCTTCATGGGGTCGTTGAAGCACACCATATCCATGGTGGTATCAGTCTCCACCTTCTGGCCCATGGCGGTCATATCCATTTCCATGACCATGGTGGCCTCCATACTCTCCACCGCATTGACCTTCTCAGAGGCCGCCCGGATCTTCGCGGTAGCATCTTCCTTGTTGGCAGTCCCGCCGCCGCAGGCAGTCATGGACAGGGTCAAAGCGGCACCCAGCGCAAGGGCTGCAATCCTCTTTCCGCTCTTCATAGGATTTACCTCCTTATGATTGTGTCTAATATTTTTATTCGGGTCCCGATGGGATGTATTCAAGTTTACCATAGTTTCTTCCCCTTGTCTCCCCTTTTTTCTGAAAGTTTTCTGAAAATTCTCCGTGGGTTTTTTCACCGCCCCGTGTATAATGAAACAGAAAGGCAACGTGGAAAGGGGGTACCGGCGTGGAGGAGCGGGACATCATAGAGCGGCTGCTGGGGCGGGATGAGACCGGTCTGCATGATCTGCTGCGCTATTACGGGCCCCTGATGCGCTATATCATCGCGCCCATCGTGACAGACCCCCACGACCAGGAGGACTGTCTGTCAGAAGCGGCCATGCGGGTATGGGACCGGGTGGACCAGTTCGATCCCCAGCGGGGCAGCTGGACTGCCTGGCTGACTGCGGTGGTCCGCAATACCGCCCGAAATCACCGGCGGGCCGTTCAACCCCACCACAGCACCCAGGACCTGGACGAAAACACCCCCTCCACCCAGCCCACCCCGGAGGAGCTGCTTCTGCGGCAGGAGCGGCAGGCCGCCGTCAATCGGGCCTTACTCCTGCTCTCCCCCGACGAGCAGACCCTCTTTTACCGAAAATATTACTACTTACAGCCCACGGCTCAGATTGCCGCCGAACTGGGCACCACGGAGCGGGCGGTGGAGGGCAAGCTCTACCGGCTGAAAAAGCGTCTGCGGAAACTGTTGGGAGGTGAGGGATATGCGGGACCCTGATTGGGAGGCCATGGATGAGCAGGAATTTGAAGCCCTGCTGGAAAGCAGCGTCATCCAGCCCCCACCGGAAGAAGTGGTGGCGGAGGTCACCCCCTGGCGGCTGGCCACCAAGCGCATCCTCACCGGCATCGCCCTCACCACCGTCACTTTAAATTTCTGGTGGCTCAACTACCTTCTCCCCGCCATAGGTATAGCGCTGATGCTGCTGGGCTTCCGGGCCCTGCGGCGGGAAAATCGGTGGCTGGGTCTCTGCTTCGGCATCACGGTGTTCCGTGCCGTCTATCTGTATGCCGGTCTGATCCTCAACAGCACCATTTGGCACAGCACCATATTCCCCTCCCCTGTGGTCTATGGATTGACCGGACTCAATCTGCTCCTTACATTCGCCCAATTCTTCTGCCTGTGGCGCGGATTTCGGGCGGTGCAGCAAAAGGCGGGTCTCCCCGCTCGTGCAGGGGGCGCTGTGGCTCTGATGGTATGGTATGGCGTCATTTTCCTGCTGGCCCTGGTGCAGTATGTGGGATTCATCCTTCTTGGCATCTTGTTGGTGAGCTATATCTGTATCCTCCGCAGCCTGTGGAAGCTGTCCAAAGAGCTGGATCAGGCGGGCTATGCCATCCGCCCCGCGCCGGTGCGCATCGAGGACGGAACCGCGGCCCTGGCCATTGCCATCCTGCTGGTAGCCGGCTGCTTTTTGGGCTGGCTGCTGGGGTGCAAGTATCCCATGGACTGGCAGGCGACAGGCCCTGCCGAGCACAGCGGTGTGGAGGAGATCAAGGCACAGCTGCTGGAGCTGGGCTTCCCCGATTATGTGCTTCAAGATCTGACTGCCGAGGACATCGCCGCCTGCGACGGCGCCCTGCGGGTGGTAACAGATGTCCACAATCATTCTGTGAATAACAGCGCGAACGAACCCCTGCGCATCACTGGTGTGGCGGTGGAGCTGCCCGGCGAACAAGGTCGATGGATGATTTTCCACCACTTCCTCTGGACCGAGGACCCCGGTTTCTACGGCACCGAGTCTATCCAGCTCTGGCCCGCCCAGCACCTTTCGGAGGGATGGAGGTCTGCGGGAACTGTCTCCGGTCGGGTGTTGTACGACAAGAACGGGCAAACCTACTCCGCTCCTTACTACTATCTGGGCGAGCAGACCTTTACCTCAGACAGCATCTTCTGGGGAGAGCAGACCAGCACCGACATATTCGCCGCCTTCTCCATGCCTGAGACGGGCGAAAACAAGCGGGGTTATCTGGCCTATCCCGTTGCAGCACTCCAGGACGGCTATATCCTTGACAGCTGGTTCAATTACACCCACCAGCGCACCGCCCTCCAGTACCCCGCCATGACCGCTATGGAGGCCAGAATGAGCAACGGCCTGAACTGGTACGGTCCCTTCTACACCGTTCAGGACGCGCTTCAGTTCTACCCCACAGCAGAAAGTACAGATCTTCTTTCGTAGGAATCGCCCCTACGGCACATAATAGCTGTTCTTCCGCAAAAAAGGACCGGGCTGAAATCAGCCCGGTCCTTTTGCATCTGATTAGTCTGCCTCGTCCTGCATCGCCTTGGCAGCCTCGATGGCCTTCTCCTGGGCGGCGGGAGGTGCGTCCTCGTAGCGGACAAAGTGGAAGGTGAAGGAGCCGCGGCCCTGAGTCATGGACCGCAGGTCGATGGCATAGCGGCTCATCTCCGCCATGGGCACCTCGGCCTCCACCACCTGGTTGCCCTCGCCGTCGGGGTTCATACCCATCACGCGGCCGCGGCGCTTGTTCAGGTCGCCGATGACGTCGCCCATGTAGCTGTCGGGGATGGTGACCTTCAGCTCGCCGATGGGCTCCAGCAGCACGGGGCTGGCCTGGGGCATACCGGCCTTGTAGGCCAGCTGCACGGCGGTCTTAAAGGCCATTTCGGAGGAGTCAACGGGGTGATAGGAGCCGTCGAACAGGGTGGCCTTCAGGTACACCACGGGATAGCCCGCCAGCACGCCGTGGACCACGGCTTCACGCATACCCTTCTCAACAGCGGGGAAGTAGTTCTTGGGCACAGCGCCGCCCACGACCTCCTCGCAGAACTGGAGCTCCTCGGTGTCGCCGGGCTCAAAGCGCATCCACACGTCGCCGAACTGGCCGTGACCGCCGGTCTGCTTCTTGTGGCGGCCCTGGACCTCCACCTTCTTGCGGATCTTCTCACGGTAAGCCACACGAGGCTCGGAGAGCTCGGCGTCCACGCCGAAGCGGCTCTTCAGGCGGGAGACGATGACGTCCATCTGCATATCGCCGGTACCGGAGACCACCATCTGGTGGGTCTCGGCGTTGTTCACCCAGTTAAACGTGAGATCCTCTTCGTTCAGGCGGGTAAGACCGGCAGCGATCTTGTCCTCCTGGCCCTTGGTCTTGGGGCTGATGGCCACGGAATAGCAGGGCTCGGGGAAGGGGATGGGCTCGATCTTGACCACCTTACGGGGATCAGACAGGGTATCGCCGGTCTTGACCTTGTCCATCTTGCCGATGGCGCCGATGTCGCCGCACTCCAGCTCCTTGACCTCCTCGGCCTTCTTGCCCTTCATGACGTACAGGCGGCCCAGCTTCCGGGCTTCAGGTTACCGGAGAGAACCTTCACATAGGAATACTTGCCGTACTGGTCGGACACGGTCTTCCACACAAAGGCGCAGGGCAGAGCGCCGGGGAAGGCCACGAACTCGTCCAGCTCGCCCTTCTCGTTCTCGCCCATGAGGGGATGACCCTCCAGGGGAGAGGGCAGCAGCTCCACGATGATATCCAGCAGCATACGGGTGCCCAGGCCGGTGAGGGCGGAGCCGCACACCACGGGGAAGAGGGACAGCTCCTTGACGCCCTGGCGCAGGCCCTGGATCATCTCGGCGTAGGTAAAGTCCTCGCCGGAGAAGTACTTGTCCATCAGCTCCTCGCTGGTCTCGGCCACGGACTCCTTCAGGGCGTCGTACAGCTCGTCCAGCACGGGCAGCTTCTCGTCGGGCACGTCGATCTCCACGCGCTCGCCCTTGGGGCCCGCCTCAAAGGCACGCTTATGGAGCACGTCGATGAAGCCGATGACCTTCTTGTCGGCGTCCCAGATGGGGGCCACCACGGGGGCGATGTTCTTGCCGAAGCGCTCCCGCAGGGTATCGAAGGCGGCGTTGTAATCGGAGTTATCCTCGTCGGTCTTGGAGATGTAGAGCAGACGGGGCATATTGCGGCGCTGGCACAGCTTCCAGGCCTTCTCGGCGCCCACGCTCATGCCGCCCTTGGCGGAGCAGACGATGATGGCGGCGTCGGAAACCTGCATGGCCTCCATGACCTCACCGGAGAAGTCGAAGTAGCCGGGAGTGTCCAGCACGTTGATCTTACAGCCGTTGTACTCAATGGGGGCCACCGCGGTGGAGATGGAAATCTGGCGGCGGGTCTCTTCGGGATCATAATCACAAACGGTGTTTCCGTCGGCAGGATTGCCCAGACGGGGGGTACCACCGGTCAAAAACAGCATACTCTCGGCCAGGGAGGTCTTTCCGTTGCCACCGTGTCCCAGCAGACAGACGTTGCGGATATTTTGTACGGAATAGCTCATAACTTGTTTCCTCTCCTTACATTTGGAATCGCGGAGCAGCATGGTAAACTGCTGTTGTCCATTATACATGAAAGTTCCGTCAGTTACAACTAAAACTTTAGAAAAATCGCGCAAACTCCCGGGTAAGGCAGAGGAAGGCCCCGCCGCAGAAGGGGCGGGGCCTTGGGACAGTTCAGCTTTGGTCCACGGGGATGGTCTGGCCGTTGAGGGTAATGGAAACCACCTGCTCCGGGTCGATGGGCTGATCGAAGGCCCAGGTGGCCCACCAGCTGTTTCCATCCGCATACGTTGGGGTCAGGACGGTGCCGTCCTTCAAAAAGACCGTAGGAGTAAATTCCTCCAGTGTAATAAAGCGGAGGGTCTTTCCATCCTCCAGGTACATGGTATCCTGATTACAAACCAGAGTAAGGCTCAGCGGGGAGAGTTCCAAGGACTGGGCCATGACAGAACCCTCCGACTCAAGATCAGCAGGCAATGCAAGGGAGATGGAAAAATGCTCAGATTCCACTGTCTGGAGTGGAATTTCTATGCTCCAATCCCCTTCCACCGGTTTGCTCAGGGCAGAATAGTCCACCAGCATCTCCACCTGGGTCAGCTTGGGCAACTGCTCGGGGCCAAAGCCCTCCAGACAGTAGGGCCAGACATCCCTGTCCGTCCTCATCAGGGAACAACTGATCTGCGTGGTCTCATCCAGCTGATTCCCGTCCAGGTCCCGAGCCGTGAAATAGACCTGCACCATCCTGCCGTCAGCCAGGGCCTGGGCCGCCGCTTCGATCCGGACCCCCTGATCCTCACAGGCGGCCTCCACCTGGGTGGCATAGGAGGTCCGGCTGCCCAGGTCGTCCCGGATGGCCTGCCAGAGGGTGGGCCCCGCCGCCAGGGCCGAAACCGTGAGGACGGCGGCAGCGGCTGCCGCCACAAGCCCCCGGCGGGTAAGGCGGCGGGGCCGGGCCTTCTCCCCGGACAACGCTTTTCTCATCCGGTCCCGGGTACCCTCCACCAGCGCCCGGTCCGGAGCAATCTCGTCAAATTTGGCGCGATAGTCATGCTCAAACACAGGAATCCCCTCCTTCTTCCAGATAGTCCCGCAGCTGCCGCCGGACCCGCATCAGGCGCATCCGCACGGCGGACTCCTTCTTGCCCAGCAGCCCGGCAATCTCAGGGGTGGAGTACCCCTCGTAGTAGTAGAGATGGACCACTACCCGCAGCTCGGGGAACAGCCTGTCCAGGCAGGCGTCCAATCCGCTCTCCGCCGTCTCCGGGGCCGGGAGGTGCTCCGCCGCCTCCAGCGGCTCGGTGCGCCGGCGGAAGGGATTGCGCCAGTAGGAGTTGGCGCAGTTCACCGTCACCCGGCAGAACCAGGCGCGGGCGTGCTCCTCGCTCTCAAAGTCCGGCCCCTTGGCCACATAGCGGAGAAAGACCTCCTGAAAAATATCGTCCGCCGCATCCCGGCGGCGGGTACGGGCAAAGACCAGTCGGTAGACCAGCCCGGCGTACCGCTCCAGCAGCTCCTCCGCCCGGGCATTGAACCCGTCGGCATCCTTCTTCACATGACCCCTCCTCTCCAGGTGTTTGAAAAGGCCTTTCACCTGAACTACGCGCCAGCCCTCTGTTTCGTCACATTCAAATAGAAAAAGCGCAGGCCCGCGGCCTGCGCTTTCTCAAAATAATTACGGTTGCACGATCTCGCTGCCGTCCAGCGGCACGGTGTAGGTGGTGCAGCTGGCGGTACCGTCAGGACCAGGCGTGACCTGCTCCAGCTGGCACAGCCAGCCGGTACCCTCCTGGTTCAGTCCGGCGCACATCAGCTTGGCGGTGGTGCCGTCCTGAGCAGTGGGGCCGGTCATGGTACCGTCCTCACCCACCGTCAGCTCGTCGGTATTCCAGCCCAGCCAGGCGGCCAGCTTGTACAGGGCTTCCGTCTGGGTAAGACCGATCTGGGTAAGCGTGGGATTCACGGTAGCCTGGGTTGTCTGGACGCCCCGGTCGTCCGGGGTCACGCTGTAGGGTTCAGCTCCAGTTCCAGCAGGTGTCTGGGACGCAGCAGCAGGCTCCGTGGTCTTTGTACTGCCCTCTCCGGAATAGCTCTGACCGCCCTGCTGGCTGTCTGTCCCCTGACCGGAGCTGCCGCCGGCAGTCTGATCCTCCTGATTGCCGCTCTCTGCCTGGGCCTGGGTGGGCTGGGGCACGATCTCTCGGGTCACCGGTCCCTCCTCATCGCCTCCGGCAGGCAGGTTGCTCTCCACCGCCACGGAAATGCTGCCGGGGGCCTGCTCGCCGCCCCGGAAGCCGCCGGTGCGCCACTGGTCCATAACCCCAGCGCCCACCAGCACCAGGGCGGCCACCGCCGCCAGGGAGGCCAGGCTCCGCCAGCGCCACTGCCGCTTCTTGCTCTGGAAGGGGGTGACCTTGGAGGTGTGGATCTGGTCCATAACCCCCTCCTTCAGCCCGGCAGGGGGCTGAGCGGCCAGCTGGGGTAATTCCTCATGGAGCTCCTTCAGATCCTCCGCAAGGGTCCGGCACGCCGGGCACGCCGACAGGTGCTCCTCCAGCCGGGCAGTCTCTTCCTGGGTCAGAGGTCCGTCCAACCGGGCGCTGATTAGTTCCAGCGCCTCGTCACAGCTCAGCATATCGTTCCCTCCTCTCCGTTTTGGGGGAAGTTCCCCCTTGTTCATGGTATAGACGTGGACGAATCAAAAAAGTTCCCCTGTTTTTTCAAATAGTTTCGCAGAGCCAGCCGGGCACGGGCAATGCGGGATTTCACCGTGCCCTCCTCCAGACACAGTACCTGGGCGATCTCGCCGTAGGACAGCCCCTCCAGCTCCCGGAGGATGAGCACCCGCCGGTGCTCCGCCGACAGGGTGCTGAGGCCCGCCCGGAGCGTCTCCTGCCGCTCCCGACGCTCAGCTTCCACATGGGGGGAGAACCGCTCGTCGGGCAGTTCGGCCTGCCGGGCCTCCTCCTCATCGTCCAGGGAGATAGTCATGGACAGGGCGTTTCTCCGCTTTTCCCGGCGGAGAAAATCAATGCACACATTGCTGGTCAGACGGTACAGCCAGGTGGCAAAGGAGCTGTCCCCCTGGAATTTGCCCAGCCCCTTCCAGGCGTTGAGAAAGGCCTCCTGACTCAGCTCCAGAGCATCGTCCGGGTTGCCCGTCATCCGCAGGGCCAGATTGTAGATCCGTCCCTGATTCTGCTCCACCAGGGCGGCAAAGGACTCCTCGTCCCCCTGCTTGGCCCGCTGGACCAGCTCCCATTCCGCTTTCATGCCTTTCCCACCCCCTTGTCTGTCTTGTGTCCGGCGCCGTTACCGGTCCGGCTCGTCTTTCAAATCCCGCTTGATGCCAGCCGTCACCTTGTAGATATCCTCCAGGGTGGACACATGGCTGATCTGCTCTTTATAGTACCCGGCGTGGGGCACGCCCTTCAGGTACCAGGCGTAGTGCTTCCGGGCCTCCAGGCAGGCAATGTGTTCCCCCTTCTGGGCCGCCGACAGTTCAAACTGCCGCACCGCCGTGTCACACCGCTGGGCCAGGGGCGGCAGGGGCGGGATCTCCTCCCCCGCCAGAGCCGCCTGGGCCCGCTGGAACAGCCAGGGATTGCCGAAGCAGCCCCGGCCGATCATGGCCATATCCGCCCCGGTGTACTTGAGGATGCGTACCGCGTCCTTGGGCTCAAACACATCGCCGTTGGCGATCACCGGAATGGAAACCGTCTCCTTCACCGCCCGGATGTAGTCCCAGTTGGCGGTGCCGGAGTACATCTGGGTCCGGGTGCGGCCGTGGACCGCCACGGCAGCCACTCCGGCCTCCTCCATAGCTTTGGCAAACTCCACGCAGTTGATGGAGCCCTTGTCCCAGCCCAGACGGAACTTCACCGTCACCGGCCTGCCGCCGGCGCCCCGGATCACCGCCTCCGCCACCTTCACAGCCAGTTCCGGGTTCTTCATCAGCCCCGAGCCGTCCCCGGAATTGGCCACTTTAGGCACCGGGCAGCCCATATTGATGTCGATGATATCGGCGCCGGAGCGCTCCGCGGCCATACCCGCTGCCTGCTCCATACAGGCCGGGTCGCTGCCGAAGATTTGCACCGCCGCCGGGTGTTCCCCCTCCCCCAGCTGAAGGAGCGGAACCGACTTTTTGTCCTGATAGCACAGGGCCTTGGCGCTCACCATCTCCGTAATGGTATAGCCCGCCCCCAGCTCCCGGCAGATGGTCCGGAAGGCCAGGTCTGTCACTCCCGCCATAGGAGCCAGCGCCAGCGCCGAATTTATCGTGATATTGCCAATTTTCACAGTGTCCCCCGATGTGTTATAAATAGTAGCGTAACAAGCGTATCATACCACAGGACAGGAAATCCGGCAAGGTTGTTTCCCCGTCGGGTATCCTCCGCTTGATTTAAGATGAAAATGAAGGAGCGTTCTAACATGGATAAGTACGTCTGCGATCTCTGCGGCTATGTCTACGATCCCGCTGAGGGTGACCCCGACAACGGCGTAGCCCCCGGCACTGCCTGGGAGCAGGTTCCCGCCGACTGGGTGTGCCCCCTGTGCGGCGCCGGCAAGGACCAGTTCTCCAAGCAGTAAGCTTTTCCCCCACCGCATTCCGCCTGTCTGACGGTTGTTCCTTCGGACAGGCGGTTTTCTTTTTTGCATCAATTCCATTCCAAAATTTCATGTGCAAAAGCGTTCCTCTTTTCTGTCAAATGATTCTCGTTTGGTTTTCCCCGGTTATTTTGTAAATTTTATTTTTTATATTCCAAAAAGTAATCGTCCACCCTGCCATTATGCTATATATTTCTTTCGTCCGTTCCCCGGCTCTGCATGATTGATGTATTCTTTTTTCATTTTCTGCTACTCCTCGCATCTGATTTCAGGCGGCTGGAATTCTGCTTCTCCCCATTGACAGAACCGATGGGGGCCTCTTATAATGGCCTCGACGAACTCAAAAATGACCCAATTTTCCTATGGAAGGGAGGCCCTATTTTGGAACATCTGTTAGCGCCGCTGGTGGGGGATGCCTCCCCCGTGACCGTGATCGGCCTGTGCAAGAACGCGGGCAAGACCACCGCCATGCGCCGCCTGATGGCCGAGTTGGGGGACGAGCGGCTGGCCCTCACCTCGGTGGGCCGGGACGGAGAACGCACCGACCTGGTCACCGGGACCGAGAAGCCCGATCTGTACCTGAAAGCCGGCGATCTGTTCGCCACTGCCCGGGGCATGATCACGCTGTGCGACGCCACCCTGGAGGTGGTGGACCTGACCGACGTGATGACCCCCCTGGGACCGGTGGCTATTTTCCGCACTCTGTCTGACGGCTATGTGCAGCTGGCCGGTCCCTCTGCCGCCGGACAGCTGCGCCCCCTCACCGCTCGCTTCATGGAATTGGGGGCCCAGCGGGTCCTCATCGACGGGGCCGCCGGACGGAAGTCTCTGGCTGGCGCCGGTGTGGAGGGCGTGGCCCTGCTGTGTACCGGTGCCTCTCTGGACCGGGATATGGACCTGGTGGTATCGGAGACCGCCCACACCTGCTGGCTCTTTGACCGGAAAGTACCGGAGCACGCCGGCCTGCGTTCCGCCCTGGAGGGCGTGGAGGACCGCTTCGCCCTGTTCGAGCTGGACTGCACCCCGCTGGAGCTGCCCCTGGACGAAGGCGGCAGCCCCAAGTGGAACAAGCTGCCCCGCCGCCCCCTGGCGGTGTGGGCGTCGGGAGGGGTTACCGACCCCCTGCTCAAAACCCTGGCCCGCCGGGGAGCCCCCACTACCCTGGTCACCCAGGACGCCACCCACCTGCTGGCAGGCCGGGCCGCTCTGGAGCTGTTCCTGCGCAACGGCGGCGAGCTGGCCGTCCGCCGGGAGCTGACCATCGCCGCGGTGGCTGCCAATCCCTGGTCGGCCTACGGCTGGCACTTTGAACCGGATAAATTCATCTCCGCCCTGCGGCAGGCCATCCACCTGCCGGTGGTCAACGTGAAGGAGGATCATGATGGAACTGACGCATGAACTGCGGGAAAACGCAGGGTTTCAGTGGGTACTGAACCGGCTGAGTCCCATGTCGCCGTTCGGCAAGGCGGCTGCCCGCTCCCTGCGGTGGTACGGCCCCGGAGAGGAGGCTGCCCTGGAGGAGGAGCTGGACAACGTGGCCCTGGCCATGGAGCTTTGGAACGCGGGTACCACCGCCCCTCAGACCGAGGGCTGCGGCTGCGGCCCGGTGCGGCTCACCGAGGCCGAGCGCAAGGACGCCGCCGCTGCCCTGCGGGGTGTCACCCGCTGCCTGCCCCTGTTTCACGACATCCGGGGCTCTTTCGACCGGGACCCCGGCGCCCCCTTCGATCTGGTGGAGCTCTTTGAGATCAAGCATTTCCTGGTCACCCTGGAGCAGCTGGTCCAGGCCTATGCCGCTCTGCCCCCCATGGCCGGGCTGTCCTTCCCCTCCCTGGCCGACGCCCTGGAGCTGATGGACCCGGAGGGCCGCCGTCTGCCCACCTTCTCCGTTGTCAATTCCTACCACAACGACCTGGCTCCCCTGCGTGCGGAGAAGGCCAAGCTGGAGAAGGCCATCCGCATGACCATGGAGGACAAACGGGGGCCGCTGATGGAAAAGCGCCGTGTCCTGGCGGTGGAGGAGGATAAGCTGGAGCTGGAGGTCCGCCGGATGCTCACCGGCAAGCTGATGGCCTACAAGCAGGCCTTCCTGGACAACATGGAGACTCTGGGCCGTCTGGATCTCATCGTGGCCAAGGCCAAGCTGGCTCTGCGGTACAACTGTGTCCGGCCCGCCCTCAGCGCCGACAAATCCATCACCCTCCGGGGGGTGCGCCATCCCCAGGTGGAGGAGGATCTGGCTGAGCGGGGCGAACAGTTTACCCTGCTGGATCTGGACCTGAAGCCGGGCTGCACCGTCATCACCGGCGCCAACATGGGCGGCAAGACCGTGTCTCTCCGCTCCACCGTGCTCTCCCTGCTTCTGTGCCAGTGCGGCTTCTTCGTCTTTGCCCAGTCCGCCACCCTTCCCCTGTTCCACCGGGTGGAGCTCATCCTGGCCGACAGCGGCCCCGGCGCCGGCGGCCTGTCCTCCTTCGGCAAGGAAGTCCATCTGCTGGACAAGCTGCTGCGGGAAACCCACGGCCAGTTCTTCTTCGTGGCTCTGGACGAATTCGCCCGGGGCACCAACCCCCAGGAGGGCGCAGCCCTGGCCCGTGCTCTGGTGCGTCACCTGAGCAGTCTGGACTGCGTGGCCCTCATGACCACCCACTACGACGGGGTGTCCGACGTGGCCGCCGCCCACTACCAGGTGGCCGGTCTGGTACGGGACATCCAGGGCGACGAGGGGGACGATCCCCGCAAGCGGATCGCCCGCCGGATGGACTATCGGCTCCTTCCCGCCCCTCCCGGAGCCCCCTGTCCCCGGGACGCGCTCCGGGTGTGCCGACTGCTCAAACTGGACGATACCCTCATGGAACTCTTCCAGGCCGACCTGTAAATTTTCCCTGCTCCGGCAGGCGGTTCACGCCGCCTGCCGGAGTTTTTGCCCTTCCAGTTCTGGTTACCATTTGGTAAGCACTATCCCGCTGTAGCGTACAAAAGTCTACAGAACAGAGAAAAATTTTGTGAGCCTAATTTTTCAAAAAATAGTTGACAAACAAAAACGGCTGGGTTATAGTGTTTTTGTCAAAAGTAAATAACACGCATGGATAGAGGCGCGGAGCGCAAGGTAGCAGAGCAATGATAAGGGCAGGCGAGCCCGATGTACTCTGTGAATGTCCGCTCCGCCGAAGGGGGACGTGAATCGTACAGCCCTCCCCCTGAGCCGTGGGCCCAGTGCTTACGGATTGTCATGAGTCACATGAAGCGCTATTTGTGTCTGAACGAGAGTCTCCCCTCCCGCGGACATGAGTAGTGTTTTTTTGTTCATGAAGCGCTATCTCGCCGGAGGAATGGATCTCCTACCGGCGAGGTAGCTTTATTTTTTCGAGGAGGCGTGTCATGGAAAAGCTTATTATCACCGCGGCCATCTGCGGCGCAGAGGTCACCAAAGAGCACAATCCCGCTGTCCCCTACACCGTGGAGGAAATGGTCCGCGAGGCCAAGAGCGCCTTTGATGCAGGCGCCGCTGTTATCCACGTCCACGTCCGCGAGGACGATGGTACCCCCACTCAGGACCGGGAGCGGTTCCGGGTGATCCTGGACGCCATCAAGGAGGCCTGCCCCGGCGTGATCCTGATCCCCTCCACCGGCGGCGCCACCGGCATGACTCCTGAGGAGCGGCTCCAGCCCACCGAGCTGTGCCCCGAGATGGCCACTCTGGACTGCGGCACCTGCAACTTCGGCGACGACATCTTCGTCAACGATATGCCCACCATGCGGGCCTTCGGCAAGCGCATGATCGAAAACAACATCAAGCCCGAGTATGAGTGCTTCGAGATCGGCCACCTGGACACCATCGTGAACATGGCCAACAAGGGTCTGGTCCCCGGCGCTCCCATGCAGTTCAACTTCGTGCTGGGCGTGTCCGGCTGCACCCCCGCTACCGTGGGCAACCTGGACTACCTGGTGAAGCAGATCCCCGCCGGTTCCACCTGGACCGTCACCGGCATCGGCCGGGGCGCCTGGCCCATGGTTGCCGCCGGCATCGTGATGGGCGGCAACGTCCGCGTGGGCTTCGAGGACAACATCTACCTGGAGAAGGGCCACAAGGCCGCCTCCAACGGCGAGCTGGTCGCCAAGGTGGTCCGCCTGGCCAAGGAGCTGGGCCGCGAGATCGCCACTCCCGATGAGGCCCGGAAGATCCTGTCCCTGGCCTGATCTCATTCCTTTGTTTTACTTATCTCCCCAACCATATATCTCCCCAACCAAACATTAAACGAAACAGGAGGAACTTTCTATGCAGAAGAAAGGCAACAAGTACGGCACTCACCGCGTCATCGAGCCCAAGGGCCTGCTGACCCAGGCTGCCAAGAAGATCGACAACACCATGGAGTGCTACTCCAATGAGATCCTGTGCGACGTTTCCGCTCTGAACATTGACTCCGCTTCCTTCACCCAGATCTATGAGGCCTGTGAGAAGGACCTGGCCAAGACCGAGCAGATGATCCTGGATATCGTCAATGAGCGCGGCAAGATGCAGAACCCCGTCACCGGTTCCGGCGGTATGTTCATCGGCACCGTCCGTGAGATCGGCGAGGACCTGCAGGGCAAGATCGACCTGAAGGTGGGCGACAAGATCGCTTCTCTGGTCTCCCTGTCCCTGACTCCCCTGAAGATCAACAAGATCAAGGCCATCCACCCCGAGATCGACCGCGTGGACGTGGATGCCCAGGCTATCCTGTTTGAGTCCGGCCTGTATGCCAAGCTGCCCGACGACATGAGCGAGGAGCTGGCTCTGGCTGCTCTGGACGTGGCCGGCGCTCCCGCCCAGACCGCTAAGCTGGTGAAGCCCGGTGACTCCGTGCTCATTCTGGGCGGCGCCGGCAAGGGCGGCATGATGTGCTGCTACGAGGCCATGAAGCGCGTTGGCCCCACCGGCAACGTGGTTGCCCTGGTCATCTGCCAGGAGGACGCCGACCTGCTGAAGAGCATGAACCTGTGCCATCACGCCATCGTTGGCTCCGCCACCAACCCCACCGAGGTTCTGGAGAAGTCCCTGGCCGTCAACAACGGCAAGGAGTACGATGTCTCCATCCTGATCGTGAACGTGCCCGCCTGCGAGATGGCCGCCATCCTGCCCGTCCATGACAACGGCGTGGTGTACTTCTTCTCCATGGCCACCGATTTCGCCAAGGCTGCTCTGGGCGCCGAGGGCTGCGGCAAGGACGTCACCATGATCGTGGGCAACGGCTACACCAAGGACCACGCCGAGATCACTCTGTCCGAGCTGCGTGAGAATCCCCAGCTGAAGGCCTACTTCGAGAAGAAGTATCTGTAAGATATTCTGAGCTGTCTGTGCAGCTCGGACGCCGGCACAGCCGGCCGCGCCTTTTGGCGCGCAGAACGCGCAGCGTTCCCGCAGGGGCAATTCAGTTGCCCCGAGGATGTCAAATCACGGGGGCCCCGCGCAATGGAACATTGCGTGGGGCACTGCGTGAGAATCCCCAGCTGAAGGCCTACTTCGAGAAGAAGTACCTGTAAGTTCCTGTTTTACCGATTTCCAGATTATTTCCCATTTACTTTGTGACTTACCTGTCCCATCGACAGATGAGCTGATTGATGTGATCGTTCTGCGGCCGATGATTCCGGCCCCGGTCCCGCTGGAGAAACTCTCCTCCCCAACCCTTTCTCCCCCCGTTCCGGTTCCCGGTCCCTGACGCCTGTGAATGGCACATCCCCACACTGATTTAGAAAGGATGACCTTGTTATGGTAGAGTCCCGCCGTAAGATCCTGTTCCCCGATGTGACTGACGAGCAGTGGAACGACTGGCATTGGCAAGTCAAGAACCGCATCGAGACTCTGGAGGACCTGAAGAAGTATGTGGATCTGACCCCCGAGGAAGAGGAAGGCGTTAAGGCCTGCCTCGGCACCCTCCGCATGGCCATCACTCCTTATTATCTGTCCCTGATTCAGCCCGGCGATCCTCACGATCCCGTCCGGCTGCAGGCCGTCCCCACCGCCAAGGAGCTGCATCAGTCCGCCGCCGACCTGCTGGACCCCCTGCACGAGGATGAGGACTCCCCCGCTCCCGGTCTGACTCACCGTTATCCCGACCGCTGCCTGCTGCTCATCACCGACCAGTGCTCCATGTACTGCCGTCACTGCACCCGCCGCCGCTTCGCCGGCCAGAACGACGCCGGCCTGCCTGTGGATCAGGTGGATCAGGCCATCGAGTACATCCGCAACACCCCCGTCATCCGGGACGTGCTGCTCTCCGGCGGCGACGCTCTGCTCTGCTCCGACGAGCGCCTGGAGTACATCATCGCCAAGCTGCGTGAGATCCCCCACGTGGAGATCGTCCGCATCGGCTCCCGTACCCCCGTGGTGCTGCCTCAGCGTATCACTCCCGAGCTGTGCAATATGCTGAAGAAGTATCATCCCATCTGGCTGAACACCCACTTCAACCATCCCAACGAGATCACCCCCGAGTCCGCCAAGGCCTGCGCCATGCTGGCTGACGCCGGTATCCCTCTGGGCAACCAGAGCGTGCTGCTGGCCGGCATCAACGACTGCGTCTACACCATGAAGAAGCTGGTCAACGAGCTGGTCAGAATCCGGGTGCGCCCCTACTACATCTATCAGTGCGACCTGTCCATGGGCCTGGAGCACTTCCGTACTCCCGTCAGCAAGGGCATCGAGATCATCGAGGGCCTGCGCGGTCATACCTCCGGCTTCTGCGTGCCCACCTTCGTGGTGGACGCCCCCGGCGGCGGCGGTAAGACTCCCGTCATGCCTCAGTACGTCATCTCCCAGACCCCCAAGAAGGTCATCCTGCGCAACTACGAGGGCGTTATCACCACTTACACCGAGCCCGACCACTACACCGATTGTCAGTGCGACTACTGCACCGGCAAGAAGAAGAAGGAGCTCATGGGTGTGGCCGGCCTGGAGCGCGGCCAGGCGCTCTCCATGGAGCCCGCCAACCTGGAGCGTCATAAGCGCTCCCACCACGAGGAGTAATCCAGATAAATACAGCGGATCGCCGCCCAACCGCGGCGATCCGCTGCCCCCCGTTTTTGAACTGACAAAGAATGGAAGTGATCGATGTTGGAATCCAAGCTGAACCTTGATTTTAAGCTGGTGGAACAGGCCCGCGCTCACGCTTCCCGCGTGGCGGACGACACCCAGCGTTTCATCGACGGCTGCACCACCGTGGCCGTGGAGCGTACCATCTGCCGCCTGCTGGGCATCGACGGTGTGGACGCCGGCGACGTGCCTCTGCCCAACGTGGTTGTGGAGCACCTGATGGACAAGGGCGCTCTGCCCCAGGGCGCCGCTTTCTGGATCGGCAACGCCATGGTGGAGACCGGTAAGGATCCCCAGGCCATCGCCGAGGACGTGGCCAACGACAAGCTGGACCTGACCGCTCTGCCCACCCACAGCGAGGCCGAGATCCACGCCGCTCTGGATCCCATTGTGGAGGCCAGCCTGGCCAAGATCCGCGCCCGCCGCAAGCGCCGCGAGGACTTCATCGCCACCCACGGCGGCGAGAAGCAGGGCCCCTGGATCTACCTGATCGTGGCCACCGGCAACATCTATGAGGACGTTGTGCAGGCCACCGCCGCCGCCCGCCAGGGCGCCGACGTTATCGCCGTGATCCGCACCACCGGCCAGTCCCTGCTGGACTATGTGCCTTACGGCGCCACCACCGAGGGCTTCGGCGGCACCTACGCCACTCAGGAGAACTTCCGCCTGATGCGTGAGGCCATGGACAAGGTGGGCGAGGAGCTGGGCCGCTACATCCGTGTGTGCAACTACTGCTCCGGCCTGTGTATGCCCGAGATCGCCGCCATGGGCGCTTTTGAGGGCCTGGACGTGATGCTGAACGACGCCCTGTACGGCATCCTGTTCCGCGACATCAATATGCAGCGCACCCTGGTGGACCAGTCCTTCTCCCGGGCCATCAACGCCTACGCCGGCGTAGTCATCAACACCGGTGAGGACAACTACCTGACCACCGCTGACGCTGTGGAAGAGGCCCACACCGTGCTGGCCTCCCAGTTCCTCAATGAGGCCTTCGCCCTGCGGGCCGGCCTGCCCGAGGAGCAGATGGGTCTGGGTCACGCCTTTGAGATCGACCCCGACGTGGAGAACGGCTTCCTGTATGAGCTGGCCCAGGCCGAGATGGCCCGGGAGATCTTCCCCAATGCGCCTTTGAAGTATATGCCTCCCACCAAGTTTATGACCGGCAACATCTTCCGTGGCCAGGTTCAGGATGCCCTGTTCAACATGGTTACCATCCTGACCAACCAGAAGATCCACCTGCTGGGTATGATGACCGAGGCCATCCACACCCCCTTCCTGTCCGATCGTTTCCTGGCCATCCAGAACGCCCAGTACATCTTCCGCACCATGCACGACCTGGGCAGCGAGATCGTCTTCAAGGAAGGCGGTATCATGCAGAACCGTGCTGCCGACGTGCTGCACAAGGCTACCGATCTGCTGGGCCAGATCGAGCAGCTGGGCATTTTCGAGACCCTGGAGCGGGGCATCTTTGCCGACATCAAGCGTCCTCGCGACGGCGGCAAGGGCCTGGACGGCGTGGTAAGCAAGGCCGCCGGGTACTTCAACCCCTTCCTTGAGCCCATGATGAAAGGGGGTGCCGGCAAATGAGTTCCGGACTGTATCAAATCCGCGATAAGGACCTGGACACCACCCTGGACCTGACCCGGCTGAAACCCTATGGCGACACCATGAACGACGGCAAGGTGCAGATGTCCTTCACCCTGCCCGTCAAGGACGACGACAAGGGCGCGGCCGCTGCCGTGCTCATCGCCCAGAAGATGGGCCTGGCCGACCCCAACGTGGCCCTCCGGCAGAAGCTGGACGAGGCTTTCACCTTCTATGTGGTGTACGGCTCTCTGACCCACACCATCAACTACAATGAGATCGTGGTCCAGACCGTGGCTGACGAGGCCATGAGCATGGACGAGACCGACGAGTTCCTGAAGGAGCGGCTGGGCCGCAAGCTGGTGGTGGTGGGCGCCTCCACCGGCACCGACGCCCACACCGTGGGCATCGACGCCATCATGAACCGCAAGGGCTTTGCCGGCCACTACGGCCTGGAGCGCTATGAGATGATCGAGGCCTACAACCTGGGTTCCCAGGTGCCCAACGAGGAGTTCCTCAAGAAGGCCGCCGAGGTCAACGCCGACGTGCTGCTGGTGTCCCAGACCGTGACCCAGAAGGACGTGCACATCCAGAACCTGACCGAACTCATCGAGCTGGCCGAGGCTGAGGGTGTCCGCGAGAAGTACATCTTCTGCTGCGGCGGCGCCCGTATCACCCACGCTCTGGCTAAGGAGCTGGGCTATGACGCCGGCTTCGGTGCCGGTACCTATGCTGACGACGTGGCCACCTTCTGCGCCAAGGAAATGGTCCGCCGCCTGGGTAAGTAACCCAAATCTCTATTGTTTCGATTTTTCCTCTTTTTCCCCTCTTTTTCTCTGTAGGACAACGGGGCCCCAGACGGGGCCCCGTTGTCCGTTTTGTGTAAAAAACGCCGGGACTGCTGCCCCGGCATTTTTTGCTACCTTATATAATAGAATTACAGCCCCAGCCAGGCCTTCAGATCCCCAAGGTCCTCCGCCACATGATCCAGCGGCAGGCCGCTGGCTTCAAAGTCCTGCCGGGTGGTGGTACCGTTGAGAACGGCGCAGAAATGGGCCCCGGCCCGGTGGGCGGTCTCCGCATCAATGAGGGTATCCCCGCAGTAGAGCACATTCTCCGGCTTCAGACCCAGCTCTGCCAGGGCTGCCAGCAGCCCCTGGGGGTCCGGCTTGGGCCGGTCCACCTTGTCGCCGCCGGTGATGGAAACCAGGCTCTGCCGTACGCCTCTGGCCTCCAGCACTGCCGTCAGTGTGTCGGTGCGCTTGGTACTTACCACACCTGCCGGGATGCCCGCTTCCTTTAGGGCGGCAAGCAGTTCCGCCGCACCGGGGAAGAGTTTGGTCACCTGCACCTGGAGTGGTCCAGCCTTCTCAGTGTACAGCTTCCGAAACAGGGCCCGCTGCTCGGGCCGCTGGTCTCCGGTGAGGGTGGTATAGCCGTCCTCCAGAGTCATACCGATGGTGCGGCGCACCGCCTCCCGCTCCGGCTCCGGCAGACCCATCTGCTCAAAGCCGTACCGGAAACCGGCCACAATGGCCTCGGTAGCATCCCCCAGCGTATAGTCAAAATCAAAAAATACCCCTTGAAAACCCATGGTTCCTCCAAAAATCATTCGTATTGCTTCCGCCCCGTGGTGCTGGGGATGTGCAGCTCATCCCGGTATTTGGCTACGGTGCGCCGGGACAGAGGGCAGCCCTGGGCGGTCATCATCTCACACAACTTCTGGTCGGACAGAGGCTTTTTCTTGTCCTCTCCGGCGATGAGCTTTTTCAGTAGGGCCTTGGCCGCATCGGGAGAGGCGGCGTCCTCACTGCTGGTCCCCAGGCTGCGGGAGAAGAAGTAGCTCAGGGGATACACCCCCATGGAGCACTGGATGTACTTGTCCTTTACCGCCCGGCTCACCGTGGACTCGTGGACCCCGATGCGCCCGGCCACATCGGCCAGAGACATGGGCACCAGATGGCCCGGTCCCTGCCGAAAGAAGGCCTCCTGCAATTCCAGGATGCACCCGGCGCAGGACATGAGGGTAGATCGGCGCTGCTCAATGGCATGGACCATCCACTTGGCCTGCTTGACCTTTCCGGTGAGGTAATCCTTCACCTGCTGGTCATCGCTCTCCTTCAGCAGACGGGTATAGTACCCGCTGATCCCCAGAGTGGGGAAATAGTAGTCGTTGGGCAGCAGCTCGAAGTGATCGGGAAAGCTGACCACGATGATATCGGGATTGATGTAGGTCAGGTTCTCTCTGGCGGCAAAGCCGGTGCCCGGCCGGGGATTCAGGGTGCGGATCAACTCGCAGGAGGCCCGTACCTCCTCGGGGGTTGCCTTCAGCTCCCGGGCAATGAGGCCGTAGCGGCTCTTGGACAGGGCGTCCAGCTGGCTCTCCACAATACGCACTGCCAGCTCGTCCACCGGCGTACGGCGCACCAGCTGGAGCCGCAGACATTCGGACAGGTCCCGGGCCCCCACGCCGGCGGGCTCCAGAGACTGGACGGCGGCCAGCGCCTGCTCCAGCACCTCCACCTGGCAGCCGTAATCGGCAGCCAGGGCATCCAGAGGCTCATCCAGCCAGCCGTTGGCGTTGAGGCTCTCCACCAGGAAGGTGCCGGCCTCCATGACCTCCGGCGGCAGATCCAGCACCTTGAGCTGGGAGAGTACATAGTAATACAGGTTGTCCTCCCGGTCCTCCATGGTGCCGTAATTGCCCAGCCGGTCGTCCTCTTCCTCAGTGTCCTGCTGGTGATAGTAACGGTTCTGAGGGTCGGTGGATTCCAGCCACTCCAGCTTGCGGCGGAGCTGATCGCTCTCATCCGCCTTGTCGTACCGCTCCTCCGGCTCCAGCACCGGATTCTCCTGCACGGCCTCCTCAATGTATTCCAGCAGCTCCTGAGACCCCATCTGAAGGATCTCCATGGACTGCATCATCTGGGGAGAGAGGGTCTGTGTCTGCTTTTGTGTCAGGTTCAATTCCAAGGTAACTTCCTCCCTTCGCCCATTTTCGCGGTTTCTCGGAAGAAAGTATATCATGGAACCCCCTCACATTTCAACATCTCGCCCGGTAGAAAATACTTCACTCCCGAGGCGCCAGCAGCTGCTCGGCTCCATAGCGCAGGCAGCGGCGCAGCCGGGACTCTCCCCGCTTGATGTTGCGGGACACGGTGGATTTATCCACGCCGGTCAGCTCGGCGATCTGCCGCATATTGAGCCCTTTTTCATAATAGAGCAGCATACACTCCCGCTGCCGGGGGGTTACATCCTCCTGGAGGGCCCGCACCACATTGCGGCGCAGCCGCCCCATCTGCTCGGAGTTATCCTCCGCCATGACCTGAGCATAGACTGCCATATCGGCGGCAAACTCTTTCCCTCTCCTATATCGTGTACCGGACATTGCAGTGATACCCCCTGTCGTAATAGCGCTCACACAGGACCGCCAGGTCCCGGGCCTCTCGCCACATGGCCTCCAGATGGCGAATGCGCTGTTCCAGCAGCCGGCGTCCGTGCTCGTCCACCGCGGCCGTCCTTCGGCTCTCCAGCAGCCGCACCCGCTGCCGCAGGGTCTCCGCACCTGCCCGATATTGAATCGATAACTCCTGTAATGTCATGCCTAGTCCCCTTCTCTCTGTCGATAAGCTCCGCCCGGCAGAGCGGGCAAAGCTCCCGCTCCTGGCCATACAGCTCCGCACCGCAAAGGCGGCACCACTCTGCCGGCGGTACCCGCTGCACATCCCGCAGCGGGTCTGTCCACACCCGTGGCCGGATACCCATTCCTCCTCCAAAAATTTTTTAAAAAATTTTGTTCTTTCTCTTGACAAATCCTCCTCTCCCTGATAAAATAACATTCGCTGTGGACGAGCTGGTCTGCTGGTGTAGCTCAGTTGGTAGAGCAGTTGATTTGTAATCAACCGGTCGGGGGTTCGAGTCCGTCCA
>NZ_CAJFGT010000053.1:0-18288 GCF_904377885.1 Flavonifractor sp. An112
CTCGTTGGCGGAGTACACGCCCGCCAGGGTCTCGCCCTCGATGCCCATGAACATGGGCAGGCCGGCGCCGGAGCCGATGAACACGGCCTCGTAGCCCTCCTCAAACATCTCGTCGATGTCGAAGGTCTTGCCGATGACCATGTCGGTCTCCAGATCCACGCCCAGGGCGGACAGCTTGTCCACCTCATTCTGTACGATGGCCTTGGGCAGACGGAACTCGGGGATGCCGTACACCAGCACGCCGCCGGCGGTATGGAAGGCCTCGAACATGGTGACCTGATAGCCCAGCTTGGCCAGATCGCTGGCGCAGGTCAGGCTGGCAGGGCCGGAACCCACCACCGCCACCTTGATGCCGTTGCTCTGGGGCTTCTCAGGCATGGCGTTGATGTTCTCCCGGTACCAGTCGGCCACAAAACGCTCCAGGCGGCCAATGGCCACAGGCTCACCCTTGATAGCACGGACGCAGCGGGCCTCACACTGGCTCTCCTGGGGACACACACGGCCGCTGACGCTGGGCAGGGCGTTGGTGTCGGAGATGATCTCATAGGCGGCCTTGAAGTCACCCTCGGCCACCTTGGCGATGAACTCAGGGATGCGAATATTCACCGGGCAGCCGCCCACGCAGGGCTTGTGCTTGCAGTTGAGGCAGCGGCCGGCCTCCTCCATGGCCATCTCGGCAGTGTAGCCCAGAGAGACCTCCTGGAAGTTATGGTTGCGTACATTGGGGTCCTGCTCCGGCATGGGGACCTTCTTCAAACTCATATTAGGCATTGTATCAGTCTCTCCTTACTGGATCATTTCCTTGGCAAGCTGGTCCATACGGCAGGCGTGGCGCGCCTTCTCCTCCGCCTCCTGAGCACGGTAAACCGCATTGCGGTTCATCAGCTCGTCAAAATCCACCTCGTGGCCGTCAAAGTCGGGGCCGTCCACACAGGCAAACTTCATCTTGCCGCCCACGGTGACACGGCAGCCGCCGCACATACCGGTGCCGTCGATCATGATGGGGTTCAGGGAGACGATGGTCTTGATGCCGTAGGGCTCGGTGGTCTTGGACACAAACTTCATCATGGGGATGGGGCCGATGGCGATGACAGCATCATAGTGGATGCCGGAGTCAATGAGCTCCTTCAGCTTGACGGTAACGAAGCCCTGCTCGCCATAGGAGCCGTCGTCGGTCATAATGTAGCAGTGGTCGCTGACAGACTTGAACTCGTCCTCCAGAATGACAATATCCTTGGAGCGGAAGCCGGCGATCACGTCCACCTCCAGGCCCTCGGCATGGCAGGTCTTGGCCTGGGGATAGGCAATGGCGCAGCCCACGCCGCCGCCCACCACGCAGACGCGCTTGGCGCCCTCAGGCAGCTCGGTGGGCAGACCCAGAGGACCCACAAAATCCTGGATGTGGTCACCCTCGTTCAGGTCGGCCAGCAGCTCGGTGGTCAGGCCCACCTTCTGGAAGATGATGGTGATGTTGCCCTTCTCACGGTCATAGTCGGCGATGGTCAGGGGGATGCGCTCACCCTGCTCATCCAGCCGCAGAATGATAAACTGTCCCGCCCGCGCCTTCTTGGCGATCAGGGGGGCTTCAACCTCCAGCAAGGTAACGCTAGGGTTCAGCACCTTCTTGCGTACGATCTTTACCATAGTATTCAACCTCTTCTTCTCAATAACAATCTGCGGCACGGTTTCCCGTCACGGCCGCTTCCGCCATTTTTATGACTGCCCAGTTTAGAAAACCTTACAGCCCCAATGGTTTGCGGCCTTCCAGTCATACGGATAAACGATATCAGTTTTCCCTTACTTTGTCAAGCGGCAATCACCGCCTTTGGCACATCATCCAAAGCTTCGCCCCTGCCAAAGGGGCCACTGTACCCGAATGGCAAACATACCGTTTTCAAGTTCAGCGGTCAGTTGGCAGCCCATCTGCTCCGCCAGAGTTTTGACAATGGCCAGGCCCAGACCGGTGTTGCGGCCGGTGCGCATTTTATCGGAAGTAAAGAAGCGATCGAAGATATGGGGCAGGTCCTCCGCCGTCAGCTCATCGGTCTCGTTGGCAAAGAGGCTCACCACCTTGTCCCCCTCCTGCCAGAGCCGGACGGTCATCTTCCCCCGTCCGTGGTCCAGGGCGTTGCGGATCAGATTGGTAAATACCCGCAGTACGCCGCCGTTGTCTGCCTGCACCGGCGGCAGATGCTCAGACAACTCCACCGTCATATCAAAGTGCCGGTCAGTAAAGTCGTTGTAGAAGGCGGCCAGCAAACCGGACAGGCTGGTATAGAGATTCACCGGTTCCTGCTCCAGAGGAAACTCTCCCCCTTCCAGCCGGGACAGGTCATAAAAGCCGGTGATGAGACTCTGCAATGCCTTGGCCCGGCTCTCCACCACCGCAAGGTACTCCCTCCGCTCTCCCTCCGGCAGCGAAGGGTCCTCCAGCAGCTGAAGATAGCCCAGGATGGAGGTCAGAGGGGTACGCAGGTCGTGGGACACGTTGGCAATCTGCTGGCGAAGGGAGCGCTCACGCTCCAGCCAGCGGGACTGGTCCTCCCGCCGCAGCTCCAGCAGGTGGTTGACCCCCTCCAACAGTTCCTCCGCCGCCCGGTTGGGTACCGCCATCCGCAGCCGTGCGGTGCTGTCTCCCTGGGTCAGCTCCCGCAGTTGCTCCGCCGCCTCTTTTAACGCCCGGTACTGTGTCCAAACCCACAGGCCCAGTCCGGCGCATACTGCGGTCAGCAGGATACAAAGGATGATTGTCATGGTCCCATCTCCTCTCCAGCCCAAGCGGGCGTGCCGCAGGAAGCGGCACGCCCGTGGAAAAGTTTCTTTTTACTTGATCTCCCGCCGCCGGAACCAGAGCAGGCCCAGCGCTGTGGTGAATACCAGCCAGCCTATCCCCACAGCCCAGCACCAGAACTGGTACTCCCAGGTAAGCCAGCCGGACAGAAAATCAGGCATCAGCAGGGATGCTGGCATTAAAATCGCCTGAATCAAACTGCCGACCCGCCCCTCGGTACCCATGGCCGCCAGGGCCACCAGCACAGGCTGTCCAAAGAAGCTGAGGATATAATAGAACGCCATCCATGCCGCCGTGCTGGGGATGAGCAGGGCCATCATGTGGCACAAGCTATATATCCCGCACCAGACGGGAAGGGCCCCCAGCAAAGAGAAGCCTACCACCGCCAAAGCAACCAAATCGGCCTCCCGGGAGTAGTGAGGCAGGGCCAGCCAGCCCACCAGCAGGTAGCTTCCCAACAGCAGCAGGCACAGCACCAGCCCCAGCATCAATCCGGCCAACAGCTTGCCCCAGTAGATCCGTCCCCGGCTCAGCCCGAAGGACACCTCATTTTTTAAGCTCCCCAGGGCCTTGCCGTCCACGATCTGGGTAAGCAGCGGGGCAACCAGCATCCCCAGCAGCATGGTAGTGGAGGCAGCGGAGGCCATTTGGGAAAAGTCGTCAGCCTCCAGCATCATAAAGGTGAACAGAGCGGTACACAGTCCCAGGAAAAGGGCCAGACCGTAAATTCCCTTGTGCCGGAAGGCCTTCCACAGCTCCGCCTTAATGTAGTTGAGCATATGTCTCCCTCCCGGCTCTGTCTGTCAGCGGATCTCTTTTTTCCGGAATGCCAGCAGGCCTACCAAAATGGACCCCGCCAGCACCACCAGGCCTACCACCCAGCACCGGCCCACATAGTCCCACTGGAAGGCATAGAGATGCAGCTGCTCCAGCATAACGGCGGGCATAAATTGCCGGATCATTTCAAAGGTCGGATGGATGAGCAGACCGCACAGTTGGAGGATGGAGGGCACCACACCCAGCAGGGCCACCGCCACAAAGGCGGCCAAGGTGGTGTTGCGCACCAGGAAATAACAGGCCAGTACCACGCCCTGGGCTCCCAGCCACAGGGGAAGCGCACCGGCGAGGGTGTAGCCCACCAGTGCCAGACCGGTCTGGTCCAGTTCATTGTGGGGCAGCAGCACCCAGCAGCCTGCCATATAGAGGGCCACCATCACCACCGCCGCCAGCAGTGCCACCAGGGTAGCCACCGCCAGCTTGCCCAGGTAGATCCGCACCCGGGACACGCCGTAGGACACCTCATTTTTCAGAGTGTTGTGCTTATACTGCTCAGAAAAGACCATGTCGCCGGTGAGGATGGTGGCATACAGTCCGATACTCAGCATCATGGGGATCATGATGACGGCGGAGTAAAAGTCCATTTGCGTGTTGCCGTTGGACCAGGTGAACCAGAACCCCCACAGCATCAGCCCCTCCAGGGCCAGCACCACCAGCAGGGTCAGGTAGAGATACTTTCTCCGGAATACTTTATAGCATTCAGCGGCCAGATAGTTACGCATGACGGACACCTCCGATCATGGACAGGAAGTAGTCCTCCAGGTTGGCCCCCCGGCTCTCCAGGGAGCGCAGGGCTACGCCGCCCTCCACCAGCACCTTTGCCACTGTCTGTGGCTGGTCCAGGAAGCTGTACAGCCGCAGGATACCGCCGGAGAGCACCTCGTAGTCCCGGGTGCCCAGCTTCTGCTCCAGCACCAGGGAGGCGGCGGAGGGGTCCTCCACCCCCACCTCGATGCAAGCCCGGCACTTCTCCTCCAGATCCCGGGCGGTGATCTGCTCCAGCATGACCCCGTTGTCGATGAAGCCGTAGCAGGTGGCCAGGTTGGCCAGCTCCGGCAGGATGTGGCTGGAGATGAGGATGGTGGTCTGCCGCTCCCGATTGAGCTTGAGCAGCAGGTTACGGAACTCCACAATGCCCTCCGGGTCCAGACCGTTGATGGGCTCGTCCAGCAGCAGGAAGTCGGGCCGGTTCATCAGCGCCAGGGCCAGGCCCAGCCGCTGCTTCATGCCCAGGGAAAAGTTCTTAAAGATCTTTTTTCCGGTGTTGGCCAGGTCAGTCTCTTCCAGCACCTGGTCCACCGTTCCCTTGCCGGGGATGCCCCGCTGGATGCGATAGTATTCCAGGTTCTGCCGGGCGGTGAGGTAGGGGTAGAAGCTGGGGGTCTCCACCATGACCCCGGTGCGGGCACGCACCTTCATGAGGTCCTTACCCGTGGCCCCGAAGAGGGAGATCTCCCCCGCCGTAGGCACGGTCTGACCGGTCACCATGCGGATGATGGTGGTCTTTCCGGCGCCATTGCGGCCCACCAGGCCATAGATCTGGCCCTTCTCCACCGTCAGCTCCGCCCGGTCCACCGCAGTGTGGGCCCCGTACCGCTTGGTCAGGCCCTTTGTGTGTAATACGGTATCTGTCATAGGGCATCAGCCTTTCTCTTGGTTTGTGATGCCAGTATACAGGCAAGTCAATAACCGGGCTTTAAGCAAAGGTGAAGAATGTTTAAAGTTGGGTGTGATCTTATAAATCGTTCAGTTTGAAGCCGATGCCCCACACCGTTTTGATGTACTCCGTGGGGCTGGCCTTGGCCAGCTTGGACCGCAGATTGGAGATGTGGACGTTTACCGTATTGTCGTCCCCCATATACTCCCCGCCCCACACCTGCTGGTAGAGCTCCTCACGGGTGAACACCTTCTTGGGATGCTCCATCAGCAGAGCCAGAATCCGGAATTCCCGGGCGGTGATGGTCACCGGCTTGCCGCCGGCGGTGACGGTCACCCCCTCCTTGTCCAGTACCAGGTCCCCGTGGGTAAGCACAGCCCCGCCGCTCCCCCGGTCAAACTGTTTGTACCGGCGCAGCTGGGCCTCCACCCGGGCCAGCACCTCGGCGTTGTCGAAGGGCTTGGGGATGAAGTCATCTGCCCCCAGCCGCAGCACGTTCACCCGGTCCTCCAGCCCCGCCTTGGCGGAGAGAACGATGATGGGCATGGTTTTACGCCGGCGGAGCTGGGCAATGAACTCCTCCCCGGTCATGCCGGGGAGCATCAGGTCCAGCAGCACCAGATCATAGTCATACTGCTCCGCCCACAAAGCGGCTTCACTTCCGGAATAGGCAGGCCGGCAGTCGTAGCCCGCCCCGGTCAGGATCTTGCACAGCAGGTTATTGATGTCCTGGTCGTCTTCCACCACCAGGATGTGGCAGGTCTCCATATATGATCTCCTCCTGGTCCCCGGTTATTTCACCCGCAGGCGCTTGGCCAGCTCGTGGTCCGGGTCCACCACGGCGGTCTGATAGGTGGTATACACCACCATACCCGGCCGGGCCCCGGCGGGCTTTTTCACATACTTCACCGGCGTATAGTCTACCGGCACCCGGGTGCTGTCCCCCGCCTGAGAGAAGGTAGCCGCCAGAATGGCCGCCTCGGTGAGGCTCTGGGCGTCGGCCTCCCCTCCTTCCAGCCACAGGATCACGTGGGAACCGTGGATCTTCTGGGTGTGGAGCCAGATGTCGCTCTTATAAGCCGTCTTGGTGGTAAGCTGGTCGTTCTGGCTGTTATTCTTGCCCACGGTGATCCGCAGCCCGGTGGTGGAGCGGAACTCCATGGGCTTGCCCGCCACCCGCTTCTCCCGTTTGGCGGCAGTCTTGGCCCGGCGGAGATAGCCGGTGTCAGTGAGCTCCTGGCGGATCTCCCCCAGGTCCCGCTCCCCCTCCGCCAGGCGGATGTTTTCCAGCACGCTGTTCAGGTATTCCAGTTCTTTCTCGCCCTTCTCGATCTGGATGGTGAGCATCTCCTCCGCCTTTTTGGCCTTGTTGTAATCCTTATAATATTTGGCGGCGTTCTGCTGAGGGGTGAGCAGAGGGTCCAGCTTAATGTCGATCTCGCCATAGTCCGGGTCATAGAAGTTCTGGGCGTGGAGTACCGCCATCCCCTTCTCCATCCGGTGGAGATTGGAGGTGATGATGTCTCCCTGTTCCCGCAGCTTCTCCCGGTCAAAGGTGGCAGTCAGCTCCTTCTCCTGGTTGGCCAGCTTGCGGGCGGTACGGTCTCGGGCGTTGGTCACCGCCTTCACCAGATCCTGGCCCCGCTGCTTGACCCGCTCCGCCGCCTCCCGGCGCTCATAGAAGCCGTCCAGCAGAGCGGAAAAGCTGTCCTGGCGGATGCTCTCAGTCTCCGGCCCGTACTGGAGGATGGGCAGGAAGGAAAAATCCACCGGTTTGCCTTCCCGCACCAGCAGACAAGCTGTAAAGCTATTTTGCTGTACAATATTTTGCAGCTTGAGCAGCTCCTGAACCAGGCCCTCCTCCCCTCCGGCCCGGAACACGATTTCCCGGGCAATCAGGGGGGAAAGACCGGTAAAGGTATCCATCAGCAGCTTTTCCGGCTCTTTTCCCATGGGATTATCCAGGGCCGCCCTCAGCCCGTCCTCATCCAGTGTAAAGGGATTCAGCTTGGCAGGCGGAGCAGGGAGCCGATAGAACAGGCCGGGCAGCACCTGGCGCTGTCCTCTGGACAGGTCGCCGTCAATGCGGCGGATACAGTCAATGATGCGCCCCTCCCCGTCCAACAGGATCAGGTTGGCGGAGCGGCCCATGGCCTCCAGCACCAGACGGCGCTCCACCCGGTCCCCCAGTTCGTCAATAGTCTCCAGCTTGAAGTCCAGGATACGCTCCAGGGGGGGCTGGTTCAGCCCCAGAATGCGACCGCCCAGCAGATGCTTGCGCAGCAGCATACAGAACATAGGGGGCTTGTCCGGATTCTCCCGGTTCAGGGTGGTGAGGTGGGCCCTGGGGTGGCCGGGATTGGCAGAGAGCAGCAGCTTCAGATTCTCGCCCTGCCCCCGGAGGAAGAGCACGATCTCATCCCTGGTAGGCTGATAAATCTTGTCAATCTTCCCCCCTACCACGGCCCGGCGAAGCTCCTCCGCCACGGCGGTCAGGCACAGTGCGTCTAACGGCATTCCTCTTCCTCCATCATTACGGCAAACAGTTCATTGAGCCGGTCGGTGCGACCCTGAAGCCACAGCCATCCGAACAGAGCCTCCAGGCCGGTAGCAGCCTGGTAGTCCGCCCGACTGGCATTCTGGGGCACACTGTGAGGGCTGGTATTGCGGCCCCGGCGGAACACGTCCTGCTCCGTCTCCTCCAGCAGGGGGAGGATCTTCTCCACTGCTCTGGCCTGGGCGGGAGCCGCCACATAGCGAACAGTGGCCCGATGGAGGCCCTTGGAGGTGGCCTTGCCGTGGAGACACAGCCAGGAGCGCACCATCAGCTCAAACACACCATCCCCCAGATGGGCCAGCCCCAAGCTGCTGATCCCCTGGATCAGTTCCGGCCCGGCATTGAGATGAAAATAATCGATCATAGTTCATTCCTCATTTGTAAATAGGATCTCATTCTGTCAGTATAGCGCAAACAAAGAGAAATTACAACAGATCGTCCAGCCGGGGGCAGCCGCCGGGCCGGAAGGGAAAACAGAGATAGTCCCGCCCCTCCAGCGTTTCCAGCCGTGCAAAGCAAAACAGCGGCGTCAACGGAAAAGGCCGGTCTTTCCGATACAGATAGGCCAGAAGAAAGCCACGCTCGTCCCGACAGATCAGAGCCGGACCTTTGGCGGCAGCGGCCAGTAGCGGCTCCCCCATCAGCCGGCCGGGATTGTCTTCCCGCTGCCACCCTGCCGGAAGCTTCTCTGCTCCATCAAAAGAGAATGACAGTACGGCCTGACCGCCCTCCGGCGGCCAGACACCCTGCCGCTCCAGCTCGCTGATCGTCAAGGTACGCTCCAACCGCAGGACGCCGCCCTGGGGCACAAAGGTGCCCAGCAGGGCTTTTCCTCCCCCTCCGGTAAGCCAGCACTTGTACAGTCCTTTGCCGTCGTTAGGCAACTGTGCGGCACACACCGCACGGTTCTGCTCCTCCCGCACCGTGAGCCAGCCCCGGCCCTCCCACAGTGAAAACCGCCGCTCCATACCCCGTCCCCCCTTTCTGCCATTCTATGCGCTCCGGGGACCAGACAGACGAACTGGGGGGATGCCAGACAAGGCATCCCCCCGGTTTTTTCTATGGGTATGGACTCAGCAGCAGCTGTTTCCGCAGCCGCAGTTGTTGCCGCAGCTATTACCACCGCCGCAGCAGCAGCACAGCAGGATGATGATCAGAATGATCCACAGGCAGCTACCGCCGCCAAAGCCACAGCCACAACCATTATTGCACCCCATCATAGAAGTACCTCCCGGTTTAAATGTTAGAAACCTGGAGCTGGCGGCGGAGCTTCCCGCTGTCCGGCCCGGTCTCATTCCATACTATGCCGCACTCCGGAGGTGGTGCGTATCGAATGAAAAAATAGCAGGCCGCCCCGGTATGACCGGGGCGGCCTGCTGCAAAGAGAGGGTTTGCTTACTCCAGCTCAAACGCGCCGGTGTACAGCTGATAGTAGAGGCCCTGCTGAGCGATCAGGTCCTCGTGGTCGCCTCGCTCCACAATACGGCCGTGATCCAGCACCATAATGGCGTCGGAGTTGCGTACGGTGGACAGGCGGTGGGCAATGACAAAGACGGTGCGCCCACACATGAGGGAGTCCATACCCTGCTGGACAATGGCCTCAGTACGGGTATCGATGGAAGAGGTTGCCTCGTCCAGGATCATCACCGGGGGATCGGCCACGGCGGCCCGGGCAATGGCAATGAGCTGCCGCTGGCCCTGGGACAGGTTGGCACCGTTGCCGGTCAGCATTGTATCGTATCCCTGAGGCAGCCGCCGGATGAAGTCATCGGCATTGGCCAGCACAGCGGCAGCCTCCACCTCTTCATCGGTGGCGTTCAGGTTGCCGTAGCGGATGTTCTCCCGGACGGTACCGGTAAACAGGTTGGTATCCTGAAGCACGATGCCCAGAGAGCGGCGCAGATCGGGCTTCTTGATGTCGTTGATGGAGATACCGTCGTAGTGGATCTTGCCGTCGGCAATGTCATAGAAGCGGTTGATCAGGTTGGTGATGGTGGTCTTGCCTGCGCCGGTGGCGCCCACGAAGGCCAGCTTCTGACCAGGCTTGGCAAAGAGGCTGATGTCGTGGAGGATGGTCTTACCCTCCTCATAAGCAAAGTCCACATGGTCAAAGCGCACATCACCGGCCAGCTTCACATACTGGAAGGAACCGTCCTCCTGAGGTACCTTCCAGGCCCACAGGTTGGTATGCTCGTCGGTCTCATGGAGGGTACCATCTTTGTCGAAGGCCACATTCACCAGAGTCACGGTGCCGTGGTCCTCCTCGGCAGGCTCATCCATCAGATCAAAGATACGCTGGGCGCCGGCCAGAGCCATAACCACCGAGTTGAGCTGCTGGGAGATCTGGCTGATGGGGTTGGACAAGCTCTTGGACAGCTGGAGGAAGGTAGCGATGACGCCCAGGGTGATGCCGGGGCCAATGCCGCTGAGGGCCAGAGCACCGCCGGCCATGGCGATGATGACATACTGGGCATTGCCAATATTAATCAGGATGGGCATGAGGATGTTGGCGTACTTATTGGCCTTGTCGGCGCTCTCGAAGAGGGCGTCGTTTACCTTATCAAAGCCCTCCTGGGCCTCCTCCTCATGGCAGAAAACCTTGACTACCTTCTGGCCGTTGATCATCTCTTCAATATAGCCGTTCAGATCGCCCAGCTTCACCTGCTGGCGAATGAAGTAGCGACCGCTGCGGCCGGCCAGGAACCGGGTCACCAGCAGCATACCGATGATGCAAAGAATTACCACGCCGGTAAGCAGCAGATTGGTGAAGATCATGCCCACAAAGGCCACCACAATCATCATCAGAGAGTTGATGACCTGGGGGATACTCTGGGAAAACATCTGACGGAGGGTATCCACGTCGTTGGTGTATACACTCATCACGTCGCCGTGAGCGTGGGTATCAAAATACTTGATGGGCAGGGACTGCATATGGCTGAACAGATCATCCCGGATCTTTTTCTGTACGCCCTGAGAGATGGTAACCATCAGACGGTTGTAGGCAAGGGCACACAGGGCACCGGCAAGATAGAGGCAGCCCATGAGAATAAGGGCATGGAGCAGGCCGTCAAACACCGGGTTATCCATGGCCAGCAGATCGGTGATATACACGTCGATGAGGGAGCCCAAAAATAGTGAGCCGGACACCGAGGCGATGGCGCTGATCAGGATGCATACCAACACCAGCAGGAACCGGAACCCGTATCCCCGCTTGACGTACTGCATCAGGCGGCGTATCGTGCGGGAGCGGTTCACAGGAGGCTTCTGTCTCATATCAGGTTTCATCTTCGCCGCCTCCTTTGGTCTGGGATTCATAAATCTCGCGGTAAATTTCGCAGGTCTTGAGCAGTTCCTCATGGGTACCCATGGCGGAGATCTTGCCGCCGTCCATCACCAGGATTTTGTCGGCGTCCTCAATGGAGGAGATACGCTGGGCAATGATGAACTTGGTGGTGTCGGGGATCTCCTCCCGGAACGCCTTGCGGATCAGGGCGTCGGTCTTGGTGTCCACCGCAGAGGTGGAGTCATCCAGAATGAGGATCTTAGGCTTCTTCAGCAGAGCCCGGGCAATACACAGGCGCTGCTTCTGGCCGCCGGACACGTTGGAACCGCCCTGTTCGATGTGAGTATCGTACTTGTCGGGGAATTCCTGGATGAAGGGATCGGCCTGGGCCAGCTTGCACACCCGGACCATCTCTTCGTCAGTGGCCTCCTTGTTGCCCCAGCGCAGATTCTCCTTAATAGTACCGGAGAAAAGCACGTTCTTCTGGAGCACCATGGCCACCTGCTCACGCAGAGCCTCCATATCGTAGTCCCGCACATCCACGCCGCCTACCAGCACGCGGCCCTCAGTGGCATCGTACAGACGGGGGATCAGCTGGACCAGGGTGGTCTTGGAGGTACCGGTACCACCCAGAATGCCCACGGTCTCGCCGGACTTGATGGTGAGATTCACGTCCTTCAGACACTCCTTGGTGGGGTCCTTGGCGTAGCTGAAGCTGACGTTCTCAAAGACCACGGAACCGTCCTTCACCTCATGGATGGGATCGGGGCCGTTCTTCAGGTCGCTCTCCTCGTTGAGCAGTTCCACGATTCGCTCGGCAGAAGCCCGGGCCAGAATGATCATCATCAGCACCATGGACAGCATCATCAGGCTCATGAGGATCATCATGATGTAGCTGAACATACTGGTCAGCTGTCCGGTGGTCAGCTCGCCGCCCACCACCAGGTTGGCGCCAATCCAGGACACAGTGAGCATACAGGCGTAGACACAGATCTGCATCAGCGGCATATTGAATGCCACGATCTTTTCCGCCTTGGAGAAGTCCATATAGATCTCGTTGGACACCTTGCCAAACTTCTCCTTCTCATGATCCTCCCGCACAAAGGACTTCACAACACGGATGCCCAGCAGGTTCTCCTCCACCACGTTGTTCAGCCAGTCATACTTCTTGAACACACGCTCGAAGACAGGGTGGGCCGATTTCATAACGAGCAGAATACCCGCTGCCAGAATAGGAATGACCACCAAGAAGATCAGCGCCAGCTTGGGATTGAGGGTAAAGGTAAGGAACCAGGCGCAGATCAGCATGATGGGGCAGCGCACCGCAATACGGATAATCATCATAAAGGCCATCTGCACGTTGGTCACATCAGTGGTCAAACGGGTAATGATACCGCCGGTAGAAAACTTATCAATGTTGGAAAAGGAAAACTTCTGTACGTTCTGGTACATCTCTCGGCGCAGATTGCGGGAGAAGCCGGTGGATGCCCGGGCCGCAAACCGGCCGGACAGGCCGCCCAGCAGCAGTGCCATCAGCGCCATGGCCACAACCAGCAGGCCATACTGAATGATCCGGCTCATATTGCCCGCTCTGACGCCTTCATCCAGCAGCTTGCCGGTCATCATGGGAATCAGTACATCGAAGGCCACCTCTCCGATCACGAAGATGGGTGTAAGGATGGTAGCCGTCTTGAATTCCCCAATGCAGCTGATTAAGCCGCGTTTCTTCTTCATAGGGTTCCCTCCTTAGGATTTGCGCGTAAACCACAGTCTACGCAGGAATGACGCACTGTAAGCCGCCACACGGACGGCTTACATCAGATTCTGCTTCAGTTTTTCCACCGTGCTGAGAAATTGCTCCACCTCCGCCTGACTCAGCCCCTGGGTCAACAGGTCTTCCACACTGTTGATCCGATCGATGATCTCCTGATGGAGCGCATCCGCCTTGGCAGTGGTGGTCACCCGCTTGAGCCGGGCGTCCCGTTCCACTGACTGCCGCACGATAAAGCCTTGAGCCTCCAGCCGCTTGAGCAGCCGGGATGCCGTAGACCGCCGGATATAGAAGGCTTCCTCAATATCCTTTTGGCAGATCTCCTGGTCCCGATTATGACACAAAAAACCCAGCAGCTTCACCTGCATCTCGGTAAAATCGTCTCCTTCCGGTGTGCAGGTCATCTCCAAAACCTTTCGCCGCAGCAGATTGGACAGGGCTTTGATCTCATAGCCCACATGGCGCTCCTGCCGCATCACGTCATCTCCTTTTTCTGTACTATGTTTAGTTTAGTTTGTCTGCTAACAGTTGTCAATGCACAACATTAACAAAACACATAAGTTGATCTCCCCGTAATTCTGTTACCGAATTTGCTGCGATATCCGGTATATTGTCAGACAAACATACCCGTTTTGGGAGCGCTGTACAGCAGCAAAAAAGGGCCCGCCGCATATTGCGGCAGGCCCTGATGCAGGCATTTTCAGTTTTTCTCCCTGTCGGCCTCGATCAACAGCTTAACCGCCTCGATACCAACCTCCAGAGCGGCGGACAGGTCGTGGCTCTCGGTCTGATCCAGGCCGGCGGCCTCCCGCTCCTGATTCCAGATTACATGGAAACAGGAGCCGCACCGCACGCCCAGAGCGGCGGCGCAGCAGAACAAAGCCGCCGACTCCATCTCAGAGGCAAGAACCCCAAGGCGCTTCCAGGCCTCCCACTTATAAAGCAGTTCCTGAGCCACCGGCATCCGGGCCGGACTGTGCTGTCCATAGAAAGAGTCCTTGCACTGGACCACGCCGGCGTGCCACGGCTTCCCCAGGTTCTTGGCCGCCTGGACCAGAGCAGTCTGGACTTCATAATCGGACACAGCGGGGAATTCAATGGGCGCGTACTCCCGGCTGGTACCCTCGTGGCGCACCGCGCCGGTAGCAATCACCACATCGTCGCTTTTGACCGGCAGAGCAATACCGCCGCAGGTACCCACACGAATAAAGGTATCCGCCCCGATGTTATGTAGCTCCTCCATGGCAATCACAGCGGAGGGACCCCCGATGCCGGTGGAGCATACGCTCACCTTTTCGCCCAACAGCGTGCCGGTATAAATGGTATATTCCCGATTACTGCCGATCTTCACCGGATTATCAAAATAAGCGGCTATCTTCTCGCAGCGGCCCGGATCACCAGGCAGAAAGCAATAGCGGCCCACGTCGCCCTGCTTACATTTTATATGGAACTGCAATTCATGTTCATGCATCTCGGATACCTCCTCGGTGTCGCATACATCCCTTTCATCCCCGGATCAGACCGGGTATGGTCCACTGATGAGCGTACTGTATTATATCAGTTTCTGCTCCCCTTTGCAAGGTGCACAAATATCTCTCCTTTTTGTAACGTTTTGTTGTTGTATTTTTGTTTCATCCGTTTTAGAATAGTTCTGCTGAAGGACAGGCTGCATTTTTACCTGGTCCGGCAGACATCTCGATTTAAAAGGAGGCGGCGAATGTGAAGCGGGCAGCCCTAATGACCGTACTGGCTCTGCTGTGCGGACTGGTTCTGGGTTCTATGGTGGGACTGTCTCTCTCTTCCTCTAATAACTCCGCTGCTGTCTCTTCCTCCATTCCTACTGTCGCCTATAATCAGCATACCTACGCCTCCGCTGTTCCTACGGAGCCACCCCTGGATGTCAACGACAATACGCTGCTCCTGGAGCGTGCCAGTCAGGTATTGGAGGCACTCAAGCAGGAAGATTATTCCGCGCTCTCCCAGCTGGTCCATCCCAGGCGGGGGGTCACCCTGACGCCTTACTCCACCGTGGACCATTCCTGCGACAATGTACTCTCGCAAGATCAGGTGGCCGGTTTAGCGGAAGATAAACAGCTCTACACCTGGGGTCTGGCTGTGGGCTCCGGCTCCCCCATCCGCTGCACCTCCAAGGACTATTTTGCCCGCTATGTTTTTAACGCCGACTATACCGAAGCTCCCCAGATGGGGATTGATACCGTGCTAATCAGTGGAAACGCCCTGGAAAACGTGGCTGATGCCTATCCCAACGGTCGTTTTGTGGAATACCACTTCCCTGGTATCGATCCCGCGCTGGAGGGCTTTGACTGGTGCTCTCTCAAGCTGGTTTTTGAGATCTGGAACAACGACTGGTACCTGGTGGGCATCATCCACGGCGAATGGACCAGTTAATCATCCTGCCGCCGCCCAATCTGCCGGTCACAGACCGGCAGATTTTTTGTTCCGGGAAATCTTTCTTTTGCTTTCCCGAAGTTTGTCGGAATGATGAAAGAATACTTGCATCTACTGACAGATTGCGTTAAGATGGAGGCTACGATCATACATCATGAATGGACCGCTCTCGCCTGATTTATATAGAGCGTCTACAAAGGGACCCTGATCCCTGAAAGGATGGATATTGCTTGAAGATCATCATTGTGGGAGATGGAAAGGTCGGTTTTACACTGGCAGAGCATCTGTCTCAGGAGGAGCACAACGTCACGGTAATCGACACCAACGACGACGCCCTGCGCCACGCCTCGGAATCTCTGGACGTGATGTGCGTCAAGGGCAACGGCGCCTCCATCTCCGCCCTGAAGGAATCGGGTGTTGAGTCGGCAGACGTGCTCATTGCCGCCACCAGTCTGGACGAGATCAACATGGTCTGCTGCCTCACCGCAAAACAGCTGGGCGCCAAATTCACCATTGCCCGGGTGCGCAATGTGGAGTATGCCATGGAGCTGTCCCACATGAAGCGGGAACTGGGCATTGATCTGGCCATTAACCCGGAGAATGCCACTGCCGTGGAGATCTCCCGCCTGCTTCGTTTCCCCAGCGCGGCCAACATCGAAACCTTCTGCCGGGGGCGGGTGGAGTTAATCGGCTTCCGAGTACGGGAGGGCGACTTCCTGGCCGACCAGCCTCTGTCCGCCCAGACCAGCAAGATCCGGGAGCTGCCCATGCTCCTGTGCGCGGCGGAGCGGGAAGACGGCGAGGTCATCATTCCTGACGGCACCTTTATTCCCCGGGTAGGCGACCGGCTCTATCTGGTGGGTCAGCCCGCCGGCCTGACCGCCTTCTTCCGCCTGCTGGGACGGCACATTCCCAAACTGCATTCCGCCTTTATCATCGGCGGCGGACGCATCGCCCATTATCTGACCAGCATTCTGCTCAAGATGGGAATGCAGGTCAAGATCGTGGAGCGTAACCCGGAGCACTGCCGTCACCTCAGCGATGTGCTTCCCCAGGCCCTTATTATTCAGGGCGACGGCACCGACCAGGAGCTGCTGGAGGAGGAAAACGCCAGCGCTTCCGATGCCTTTATTGCCCTCACCGACCGGGACGAGGACAATATCATCATCTCCCTCTACGCCATGCAGCAGGGTATCAAAAAGGTGGTGGCCAAGTCCAACCGGCAGAACTACGCCAGCATCGCCCATGCCGCCGGTCTGGACAGTGTGATCTCCCCCAAGCTCATCACCGCCAGCCACATTCTTCAGGTGGTCCGCGGAATGCAGAATTCCAAAGGCAGCGTGATGAACGCCCTGTACAAGATCTGCGACGGACACGCGGAGGCCCTGGAGTTCATCGCCAATGAGACTACCCACAATCAGGGCGTGCCGCTGAAGGATCTGCGGCTGAAAAAGGGCATCCTCATTGCCGTGCTGGTCCACCAGGGTAAGATCATCATTCCTGACGGCTCCAGTTCCATTTCCGCGGGCGATACGGTGATTCTGATCTCCCGCAACCACGGCATCCTGGACCTCAATGATATCTATGAGGACTCTCTGCTGGATCTGGGGGCGGCGCAATGAACTTCAGACTGGTATTTAAAGTAGCCGGAAAGACCCTGATGGTGGAGGCTATCACCATGCTGCTGCCGCTGCTGGTGTGTCTGATCTATCAGGAGGACCCCACCCCCTTTCTCTTCACCATACCGCTGGTCATGGTAATCGGCTTCGCACTTTCCCTTCTGCCCAGTGACGACCACTTCTTTACCCGGGAAGGCTTTTTCGCGGTGGCGCTGATCTGGCTGCTGGTAGGCGCCTTCGGCGCGCTTCCCTTCTATTTCAGCGGCTATTTCTCCTCTTACATAGACTGCTTTTTTGAAGCTGTCTCCGGCTTTACCACCACCGGTGCATCCATTCTGACCGCAGTGGAGCCGCTGCCTCGCGGCATTCTGTTCTGGCGCTCCTTCATCCACTGGCTGGGCGGTATGGGCGTGCTCATTCTTACCATCGCACTGCTGCCCAGTCTGGGGTCCCGCACTCTCCACCTGATGAGGGCCGAAAGTCCCGGCCCTGTAGTCAGCAAGCTGGTTCCCAAGAGTAGCCAGTCCTCCAAAATCCTGTACGGGATCTACTGCGGTCTGACTGCCATTGAGATCATCATTCTGAAGATCGCCGGGATGCCCTGGTATGACAGCATCGTTCACTCCTTCGCCACAGCAGGCACCGGCGGTTTTTCCACCAGAAACATCTCCATTGCCGCCTACGGCAGTCCCGCCATTGAAATCATCATTACGATCTTTATGCTGCTGTTCTCCGTGAACTTCTCCCTCTACTTCTTGCTGCTCTGCGGAAAGGTGAAGCAGGTACTGAAAAGTGACGAGTTGCGCTTCTTCCTGATCGTAGTCTTTGCCAGTATCACGCTGATCTCCATCAATATCTGGAATCTTTACCCCACCGGCGGAGAATCCATCCGCCATGCCGCCTTCCAGGTCGGTTCCATCATCTCCACCACTGGCTTCGCCAGCACGGATTTCAACCTATGGCCAGAGTTCTCCAGAACCCTGCTGGTGCTGCTCATGTTTATCGGCGCCTGCGCCGGCTCCACCGGCGGCGCTATCAAGTGTTCCCGTGTCCTGCTGCTGGGCCGTTGCATCAAGCGGGAGATCCGCCAGGTTATCCATCCCCGGGCCGTCAACGTGGTCAAACTGGACGGTCGTGTAGTGGACGAGACCGCCCTTCGTTCCGTCCAGATCTTTTTTGCCGCCTATATCTTTATCACCCTGGGCGCCACACTCTTGGTCTCTGTGGACAACAACTCCTTCGGTACCACCTTTACTGCGGTGGTCTCCTGCATCGGCAACATCGGTCCCGGTCTGGATTTGGTAGGCCCCATGGGCAACTACGCTTTCTTCTCCGGCTTTTCCAAACTGGTGCTTTCCCTGTGC
>NZ_CAJFGT010000054.1:0-17758 GCF_904377885.1 Flavonifractor sp. An112
CGCACCTGGTCGCCGTACTGCTTGGTGCGGTAGACCAGCTTGGACTCGTACACCACGTCGGTGATGTGCTCAAAGACCTTGGCAGGCAGCTCCACCCGCACGCCGATGTCCACCTGGTTATTGATGAGCTGGATGCCCAGCTCCTTGCACTGGTTGGAGAACCACTCGGCGCCGGAGCGGCCGGGACCGGCGATGAGCCAGGTGCAGTCGATCTCGTCGCCCTTCTCGGTGATGAGGCGGTAGCCCTCCCCCTTCAGATCCATGATCTTGGTGACAGCGGTGTTGAAATGGAACTCCACACCCTTGCGGCACTCCTCATAGATGCTCTGCAGGATCTTCAGGTTGTTCTCGGTACCCAGGTGCTTACATCGGGCCTGGAGCAGTTGAAGGTCGTGCTCCAGGGCCCGCTTCTCCAGGGCACGGGCCGCCGGGGTATCGGTGGAGAACACTTTGTCGGTGGCTCCGTGCTTCATGTTGATGGAGTCCACATAGTCGATGAGGCTCATGACCTCTTCCTTGGGCATGAAGTCGGTGAGCCAGCCGCCGAACGCGGTGGTGAAGTTATACTTGCCGTCGGAAAAGGCGCCGGCGCCGCCAAAACCGCACATGGTGCCGCACACCTTGCAGTGGACGCACTCCTTCACCTTGCCCGCCACAATGGGGCAGCTGCGGGTATAGATATCGGCCCCCTGATCCAGGGCCACCACCTTGAGGCCGGGGTTGCGGTGCATCAGCTCGTACCCGGCGAAAATACCGGCTTCGCCGCAGCCCAGAATGGCAACGTCATACCGTGTGTTCATGTGCGATCTCTCACTTTACGTCATATTTGGAAGGGGTGTAACCCACCTTTCCAATTTGATATTATACCAAAAGGTCTTATTTTTGACAACGCCGTTGACCCATCCAGGCTGAAAAATTTTTAGGCAGCCCATCAAATTTTTCCCCGCGCTGCGGAAACCCCTTGACAAACAAAGTTTACTATTGTAATCTTTATTTAGGCTACAACAGTAAACTTTCAAGGAGGCCGCTATGTGTATTGGTGCTGAGAAGATCCAGGATGCCGAGCTGGAGGTTATGAAGGCCCTGTGGAGCCTGCCCCAGCCGGCGCCGCTGTCAGAGCTGCGCCGCATTCTGTCCACCCGGTGCGGCTGGGAGGACTCCACCGTCAAGACCCTGCTGCGCCGTCTGTGCGAAAAGGGGGCCGTTCAGCTGGAACGCCGGGGAATGTACCGGGCGGTCATCACCCAGGCTCAATATGGCCGCTGGTCCGCCCGCCACCTGGTGGACCAGGTGTTCAACGGCAGCGCCAAAAAGTTGGTGGCCTCCCTACTGTCCGACGGTCAGCTGAGCCAAGCAGAGATCGCCGAGCTGTCCGCCCTGTTCCATCAGGAGGAATCCACATGAAAGAGGTACTGCTTACCCTGCTCTCCCTCACCCTGTCCGGCTCCCTGCTGTGTATGCTCCTGCTGCTCCTGCGCCCAGTGATGGGAAACCGAGTGCCCAGGGCCGTCTCCTATTATCTCTGGCTGGCGGTGCTGCTCCGCTTTCTGATCCCCTTGGGCTACGGCATCACCCTGCCCCAGCTCCCTCAGCCTACCCAGGAGATGGTCCGGCAGGAAACCGTCCTTCCCGAACGGCAGGACCAGACGGACACACAGACCGCTCCCATTACTCCGCCGTCGGAGCCGGTCACGGTGGATCAACCGGAGATAACCCAGCCCTCCGCCCCGGCCATTTCCCTCCCCGGTATGCTGGTTTTCCTGTGGCTGGCGGTTGGGGCAGGCTTCTTCCTCTGGCATATCGCCGCCTATGCCCGCTTTTCCCGCCGGGTCCGCGCCTCTCTCGCCCCGCCAACGGCGGAGGCCCTGGCTCTGTTTGAGGGGCTGGGCCACGGCAGCCGGGTGAGGCTGGCCCAGAGCGCCCAGGTGGACGCCCCCATGCTGCTGGGGGTCTTTCGGCCGGTGATTGTCCTGCCCCAGGGTGGGCCGTCCCTTCCTCCTCAGGCTCTGGCCGCCGCCCTCCGCCATGAGCTCACCCATGCCCGGCGGTGGGACATCTGCTACAAGTGGCTGGTAGTGCTGGTGGCCAGCCTCCACTGGTTCAATCCCCTGGTCCACTGGATGGGGCGGCGCATCGCACTGGACTGCGAGCTGTCCTGCGACGAGGCGGTGGTCCGTGCCCTGGCGCCGGAGCAGAGGATGGCCTACGGGGATATGCTGTTGCTGCTGGCCGCCCGGCCTGGAAGGCCCTCCCCCTGGATGGCCGCCCCCCTCTGTCAGGAGGGGAAGCGGCTGAAAACCCGGCTTCTGGGGATCAAGGGGTACCGCAGGCCCGGCAAGGCCGCAATCTGCCTCACTCTGGTTCTGGGGCTGGCGGTGGCCTGCTGCGCCTGTACAGTGGTGGATCTGGAACCTCAGCCCAGGGCTGCTGCCGGGGAATCCGACCCGTATCAGCCCCTTCTGATCGAGTATGAGCTGGCCTTTCTCCAACAGCAGCCTGACCTTTACCCGGATCTGGTATCCGCTGTCATCGCCCCCTACTGGGGGCAGGACCATCAGCTGGGCTATGCCCGCCGGGACTTGGACGGAGACGGCTCGGAGGAGCTGCTGCTGGGCTGGGTAGGCAACGAGTTCTGGAATCTGGATCAGGGCTATGTCTTTGCCATCTACACCCTGGTGGACGGCCAGCCCGTCCTGGCGGTGGAGGGCTGGGAACGGAGTCTCTATGTGGTAAGCGAGGACAACATTCTCTGCCACTGCGGCTCCAGCGGCGCGGGGCGGACAGAGTGGCACCAATACCGGTTCGACCCGTCGGCGGAGGGCTTTTTGGTGACCCTGGATCAGGTGTCCCAGCCGGAGGACGGCGAAGGGGCCATTGCCATTGGGGAAGGCTGGATGGCGTCCGGCGTCTCCCTCCCCTACACCCCCTTTGCAGGCAGCGGGGTGCGTGCCTATCAGGACGTCCTGCTGGGAGAGGCTCCTTTCCTCTGTGTGGACGGCTCCGGCCAGGAAGTTCCCACCCTTCTCCCTGACATCCCACTTGCCTTCAGTCCCTACAGCTCCTATGCCTCTGTAACGGAGTTTGCCATTCTGGACCTTGACGGTGACGGAAGCCGGGAGGTAGTCCTGCGGGTCACCGACGTGGCCAATGACATGGGCGGCTACGTGGTCTTACGCCAGGAGGGGGACGAGATCATGGGCTATCCCAGCCACTGGCGCACCTTCTGGTATCTGAAAACCGACGGTACGTTTACTTACTCTTATACCGCCGGCACGGAGGACGGCATTGCTTCCGCCCGCTTCGGGGAAGACGGCCTTACCCTGGAAAAGCACATCCGCTGTGAGATGGAGGCTTGGGAGCCCAAAGCCTTTGAAGTGGATGGCCGGCCCGTCTCCCAGACCGAGTATGAGGCCGCCTGTTCGGCCCAGGACCAAAAAGCGGACGCGGTATGGTATGAGCTGAACGAGACCAACATCAAGCAGCTGACCGCATAACATATACCCCTGGACAGTTCACTGCCCAGGGGTATATTGTTTCACTTCCACGCCGGTGTAGTACCACTTTAAAATCTCCTCATAGCTCTTGCCCTCCTGGGCCAGGGCGTTGGCCCCGTACTGGCTCATGCCCACTCCGTGGCCGTAGCCGGTGACGGAAAAGGTCACTCCCTCCGCCCCGGCGGACACGGTAAAGCTGGTGGAGCGCAGGGAGAAGAGGGTACGCAGCTCCTGTCCGCTGACGGTGACACCCCCCACGTCCACGCTGCTCACGCCCCCGGCGGAGTTGGACACGGTATGGGAAAACCAGCCGGACGGGTCTCCCGACAGGTCCGCCCCGGGATACTTGGCCAACAGCTTGGTTTTAAATTCCTCCGCCGTCAGGGTGACGGTGGAGTGGTAGTTGGGCACCTCCTCCCCCTCGGGGCTGTCCACTCCGGTGAGATAGGGCACCGAATTGCCCCACACCTCCACCGCGTCCACCGTCCGCCCGTCGGCGGAGGAGAAAAAGACGGCCTGGATGGGCTTCCCCCCATAGAGCACCGCCACTCCGTCGGTATCCGCCACAGCGGCGGCGATCTTGTCGGTGTACATCTGAGCGTTGGTTCCCCAGCTGGAGGCGGCCTCCTCTCGGGTGCGGTAGGCCTGGCAGCAGTTCACGTCGGTACACAGATCGGCCTCCGGGTGACCGGCGGTGTCCCGCTCCATTTTGGAATAGGTATAAGTGCGGGCGGCCACCGCCTGGGCCTTCAGGGCTTCGCTCTCAAAGGCGGCGGGCATCTCGGCGGCCACCACCCCCCACAGGTAGTCGTCCAGCGCCATAGTCTCCACCGTGCCGTCGGACCGCTTTACCCTTACCTGCTGGGCGCTGTCCAGAGCCGGCTCCGGCGTGACCACCGTGCGGTCGATGGGCAGGCTGCCGCTCTCCACCGGCAGGGCTCCCTCCCCCTGGGGCACCAGCAGCAGCGGCAGCAGAAATAGGGCCAGCAGCAGGGCCAGGGCAACCGCCGCCACCTGTCTCATCGGAAACACCATCCCCTCTTTTTGCAAGTTATGATTCATTCCATTTCAATTTTTACTTCGTCTACTTTCCATATTGACTGTGCCGCAAAATGGTTGTACAATACCGTGTAAAAGAATTTGGGCAAAGGAGAGGCTGGAAATGCAAAACGCCGAGAAGGGCACATCCATGGACTTCATAGAGAGTCTATGTCAGGAATATCGCAAACATAACCAGATCGACCCGGCATATTACGAGCGCTATCGGGTCAAGCGGGGCCTGCGCAACGCCGACGGCACCGGCGTCATGGCAGGCGTCACCCAGATCGGCAACGTGCTGGGCTACTACCTCCAGGACGGTGAGCGCTTCCCCGCCCCCGGCAAGCTGATCTACCGGGGCATCGACGTGGAGGAGCTGGTGGACGGCTTTGTGCGGGAAAAACGCTTCGGCTTTGAGGAGACCGCCTATCTGCTGCTCTTCGGCGCTCTGCCTACCAGGGAGCAGCTGACCGCTTTCCAGCAGATGCTCAGCGACAACCACACCCTGCCCCATATGTTTACCGAGGACATGATCATCAAGGCCCCCAGTCCCGACGTGATGAACAAGCTGGCCCGCTCGGTGCTGGCCCTGTACTCCTATGACGACAACCCGGACGATATGTCCCTGTCCAATCAGCTGCGGCAGGCCATCCAGCTCATCGCCCGGGTGCCCGTCATCGTGGCCCACGCCTTTGCCGTGAAGCGCCACTACTATGACGACGAGTCCCTCTACCTCCACCGGCCTCAGGCCGGACTCAGCGTGGCGGAGAACTTCCTCTACTCCGTCCGCCACGACAACCAGTTCACCGAGCAGGAGGCCCGGCTGCTGGACCTGTGCCTGGTGCTCCACGCCGAGCACGGCGGCGGCAACAACTCTGCCTTCGCCTGCCGGGTGCTCTCCTCCTCCGGCACCGACTTCTACTCCTCCATCGCCGCTGCCGTAGGCTCCCTGAAGGGCCCCCGCCACGGCGGCGCCAACAAGAAGGTCATGGAGATGTTCGGCTACATCGAGGACGCGGTAAAGGACTGGAAGGACGAGGACGAGGTGCGCGCCTTCCTGGGCAAGCTGCTGCGGAAGGAAGCCGGCGACAAGTCGGGCCTGATCTACGGCATGGGCCACGCCATCTACACCATCTCCGACCCCCGTGCCGTCATTCTCAAGAAGTTCGCCAAGAAGCTGGCTGAGACCAAGGGGATGCTGGACGAGTTCGAGCTGTACGAGACGGTGGAGCGGCTCACCCCCGAGGTGCTCCTCTCGGTCAAGGGGGAGGACAAGGTGGTGTGCGCCAATGTGGACCTGTTCTCCGGCATGGTGTACAAGATGATGGGCATCCCCCAGGAGCTGTATACCCCCCTGTTCGCCGTGGCCCGTATCGTGGGCTGGTGCGCCCACCGCATCGAGGAGGTCTGCCAGCCGGGCAACCGCATCATCCGTCCCGCCTACAAGGCGGTGGCTCCCATGCGGCCCTTCGTGCCCCTGGACCAGCGATAACAGAACAAAAAACAAAGACGTGCTGCATAGCAGCACGTCTTTGTTTTGAAGGGATTGGAAGTATCACTCCCGGGTGGGGGTCTCCATGCTGAAGCTGTCGCAGTCGGCGTCGCCGTCCTCGTCCACAGAGACGGTGGCATCGAATTTTGCCTTGTAGCGGTCGCCGTAGTCGTCTATCACGGTAATATAGCCGTTGACGTCATAGGTGCCGTCGCCGTTGTCATCGGTATTGGTCACCGAAGCCAGGACGTTCTTCACGTTGGCATAGCTGAACATACACTCCACGGCCGCCTCGGACTGTACCGCCAGACGGATGGCGTCGGAGTGGTCCTCCTCTTCCGGCGCGGCGGAACCGCCGCCGCAGGCACACAGGCCCAGCATCATGACCAGGGCCAGCGCAAGGGAAACAACCTTTTTCATAGCGATCCTTCTTTCCTCTCGAAATGGCACAGGCTTGAACAGACCTGTAAAACCTGAACCGTTTCTTAAAGTATAAAGAATTCTTCCCACCGGCACAATGAGCTGGCTGCATAGTGTTTATAAAAAAGGAGACGCTGCTTGTGCAGCGTCTCCTTTGTTTTTCTTTCAATTAACCCAGGGTGCAGCCGGCGGGCACCTTGTCGTCCAGCATGAGCAGGTGGAGCTCCTCGTGGCCCTCAGCTCCCTCCTTCACGGCGGAGATGAGCATACCGTTGGACTCCAGGCCCATCATCTTCCGGGGGGCCAGGTTGACGCAGGCCACCACGGTCTTGCCGATCAGATCCTCGGGCTCGTAGTACTCATGGATGCCGGAGAGAATCTGACGGGGCTGGCCCTCGCCGCAGTCCAGGGTAAAGCGGAGCAGCTTCTTGCTCTTCTTCACCGCCTCGCAGGAGAGCACCTTGGCGGTGACGAACTTCACCTTGGCAAAGTCGTCGATGGTAATATACTCGGACTCTGCCTTGGCAGCGGCTTCCGCCTTGGCGGCCTCCTCCAGAGCGGCCAGCTCCTCCAGCTCCTTGGCAGCGTCAATGCGGGGGAAGAGGTTCTCACCCTTGCTCACGGGCGCCTGGTCGGACAGCGCGCCCCACACACCGGCGGACTCCCAGGTGCGCTGGCTGTCGCCGGCGCCGATCTGGGCAAAGATCTTCTCGCAGGTCTCGGGCATGAAGGGGGTGAGAAGCACGGCGGAAATGCGCACGCATTCCAGCAGGTTGTACAGCACATGGGCCAGACGGTCCTGCTGGGTCTCGTCCTTGGCCAGGGCCCAGGGCTTGTTCTCGTCGATATACTTGTTGGCCCGGCCGATGAGCTTGAATACCTCCATCAGGGCGTCCTGGAAGGCATACTGCTCCATCTTGTCCTCATAGGTGTTGCGCAGCTGGGCGGCCATGGCGATGAGCTCCACGTCGAACTTCTGGGGATCGTCCTCAGGGAACTGCATGGACAGGCCCACATTGCCCATGGACTGAGCCACCAGATTGGCCAGATCCGCCTCGTCTCCGGTGGCACCGCAGCCGGCAGGCAGGTGCGCGCCGAAGTACTTGCCCACCATGGCGGTGGTACGGCTCACCAGATTGCCCAGGTCGTTGGCCAGGTCGGTGTTGATGCGGCCGATGAGGGCCTCATTGGAGAAGTTGCCGTCGGTGCCGAAGGGGAACTCCCGCAGCAGGAAGTAGCGCAGGGAATCCACGCCGTAGCGCTGGGCCAGCAGATAGGGGTCCACCACGTTGCCCTTGGACTTGCTCATCTTGCCGCCGTCCAGCAGCAGCCAGCCGTGGCCGAACACCTTCTTGGGCAGGGGCATCTCCATGCTCATGAGCATGGCGGGCCAGATGATGGAGTGGAAGCGGACGATCTCCTTGCCGATGAAGTGGACGTCGGCAGGCCAGTACTTCTCAAAGTCGTCGTACTTGTCGTTCATGAAGCCCAGGGCGGTGGTGTAGTTGAAGAGGGCGTCGATCCACACATACACCACATGGCCGGGGTCGAAGTCCACGGGAATGCCCCACTGGAAGGAGGTACGGGAGACGCACAGGTCCTCCAGGCCGGGCTTGATGAAGTTGTTCACCATCTCGTTGACCCGGCTGCGGGGCTCCAGGAAGTCGGTGTTCTCCAGCAGGTCCTGGATGCGGTCGGCGTACTTGCTCAGCCGGAAGAAGTAGGCCTCCTCCTCGGCATCCTGGACCTCACGGCCGCAGTCGGGGCACTTGCCGTCCACCAGCTGGCTCTCGGTCCAGAAGGACTCGCAGGGCTTGCAGTACTTGCCCACATACTTGCCCTTGTAGATGTCGCCCTTCTCATACATCTTCTTAAAGATCTTCTGGATGGCGGCCACATGGTAGTCGTCGGTGGTGCGGATGAACCGGTCGTTGGAGATGTTCATCAGCTTCCACAGGTCCTTGACGCCCTGGGGGCCCTCCACGATGTTGTCCACATACTCCTTGGGGGAGACGCCGGCGGCCTTGGCCTTGTCCTCGATCTTCTGGCCGTGCTCGTCGGTGCCGGTGAGGAACATCACATCATAGCCGCACAGCCGCTTATACCGGGCCATAGCATCGGTGGCCACAGTGCAGTAGGCATGGCCGATGTGGAGCTTGTCCGAGGGGTAGTAAATGGGGGTGGTGATATAAAATTTCTTTTTCTCAGACATCAGAGGATCCCTCCGTATCGTTCTCGACCGGCTCCTCTGGCAGAGGCCGGGCGGCATTGTACAGCAGCAAAGCGCTGGAAGCAAGCAGATAGAGAATCACAAAGCCATACAGGATCACGGTTGCAAGGTCGTGCTCGTCGGCCAAAGTGACCAGGGAGAAGTAGACCCCCAACAGGGAGAAGAGCACCGTGGGGCCGGTTCTGCCCTTGTCAAAGGAGAAACCGGCGATGAAGTAGAGCCCCAGCAGGCCGGCGATGATGGCGAAGAGCTCGTACACATAGTCCAGCTGCACCGGGTCCCCCGCCCGCACCTGGTAGGCGGCGATGAGCCACACGCAGAAGGCAAAGGCCGGGATGAGCAGGGGCACGCTGTACTTGCCCTTGTTCTCCCCTTTAAAATTGTCCCGCACCGTGGACATGACGCACAGGCCGGAGGCCACCGCCAGCACCGCCACGATGAGGCGGGTGTAGATGGGATTGGCCCCGGTGGCAAAGTCATAGGCCATCAGACCGCCCGCCCCGATGAGCAGGAAGCCGGAGAGTATCCCCGCCATGGCATACAGGGTGTTGTCCTTGGCAGAAAAAGCCTGGTCATAGCCGCTGAATCGGGGATACTTCCCCATAAAGCTGAGGATCAGCAGCACGGCAGCCACCACCACCGACAGGGCGATGAGGGCCATGGTGGCGGGAGCGCCGGAGATGGGAAGGCCGGTGTCCGCCTCAAAAGCGGTAGCCAGTTCCCAGCGCCGCAGGGCGAAGCCGGCCCCGCCGCCCACCACCGCAATGGCGGGCAAAAGGATCTCTTTTCGCATGGTCAGCATCCTTTCCGGATGAAGTAAGTTCGAATATGTAGTATAGCACGAAATGGTTAAAAACGCACGGTTTTTTTGCACATCTTATCTTATCGTTTCCTGGCTCAAAAGGCAAGGCCACTCTTGTATTTTTTCCCCGGGCCTGCTATCATGCCCTGGAAAGGGATGTGGAATGACCATGCAGATTGATCTGACCCGGGGCGGCATCACCCGGCCCATGCTTTGCTTTGCCGCGCCCATGATCGCGGGCAACCTGCTGCAGCAGTGCTACAACATTGCCGATACCCTCATCGTGGGCCGGGCCCTTGGGCCCTCCGCCCTGGCCTCGGTGGGCTTCTCCTTTACTCTGATGACCTTCCTCACCTCGGTGCTGCTGGGGCTGTGTATGGGCAGCGGGGCTCTGTGGTCCATGCTCCACGGGGCCCGGCGGGAGGAGGAGCTGAAGCGCTGCCTCTTCCTCTCCTTCCTCTTCATCGGCGCCGTGGCGGTGATCCTCAATGTGGGGGTGCTTTTGCTGCTGGAGCCGGTGATGACTCTGCTGCGTATCCCGGCGGAGGCCTGGGACGACACCCACGCCTATCTGCGGGTGGTGCTGCTGGGGATCTGCTTCACCTTCTTATACAATTACTTCGCCTGCCTGCTGCGGTCGGTGGGCAACTCCACCGCTCCCCTGGTCTTTCTGGCCCTGTCCACCCTGCTCAACATTGCTCTGGACCTGTGGTTCGTACTGGGTCTGGGCTGGGGGGTGGCGGGAGCCGCCGGGGCCACCGTACTGGCTCAGGGGGTGTCCGCCGCCGGTATTGCGCTCTACTGCTGGAGGCGGGTAGCGCTCCTCCGCCTGGGGCGGGAGCACTGCACCTTCCGGCGGGGAGAGCTGGGCCGCATCATCCACTACTCCCTGCTCACCTGCGTGCAGCAGTCGGTGATGAACTTCGGCATCCTGATGGTGCAGGGGCTGGTCAACTCCTTCGGGGTCAACGTGATGGCCGCCTTTGCCGCCGCCGTCAAAATCGACGCCTTCGCCTATCTGCCCGTCCAGGACTTCGGCAACGCCTTCTCCACCTTCGTGGCCCAGAACACCGGAGCCTCCCAGCCGGAGCGCATCCGCCGGGGCATCCGCTCCGCCGTGGTAGTGTCCATCCTCTTCTGCGTGGTCAGCTCCCTGCTGGTGTGTCTCTTCGCCGCCCCCCTGATGGCCCTCTTCGTGGAGCCGGGAGAGACCGAGATCATCGCCATCGGGGTGGAGTATCTGCGTATCGAGGGACTGTGCTACTGCGGCATCGGTATCCTGTTCCTGCTCTACGGCCTCTTCCGGGGGCTGGGGCGGCCCGGGGTGTCGGTGGTGCTGACGGTGATCTCCCTGGGCACCCGGGTGGCTCTGGCCTACCTGCTGGCTCCCATCCCGGCCATCGGTTTGAAGGGCATCTGGTGGGCGGTGCCCATCGGGTGGGGCCTGGCCGATCTGGCGGGGCTGCTCTTCTATCTCCGCCGCCCTATAGGGGGCGGAAATCCATAAAAACAGCGGGACGGCAAGCCGTCCCGCTGTTTTGCTTGTTATGCGTCCGCCTTCTGGCTCTCCAGGTACTCGTCGTAGGTCATCTTGCGGTCGATGAGCTGACCGTCGGCGGTGAAATCGAACACCCGGTTACACACGGTCTGGATGAGCTGATGGTCGTGGGAGGCCACCAGCACGTTGCATTTGACGGCCTCCAGGCCGTTGTTCAGAGCGGCGATGGACTCCAGATCCAGGTGGTTGGTGGGCTGGTCCAGCAGCAGCACGTTAGCCCCGGACAGCATCATGCGGGAGAGCATACAGCGCACCTTTTCACCGCCGGAGAGGACCTTGACGGGCTTATACACCTCGTCGCCGGAGAAGAGCATCCGGCCCAAAAAGCCCCGCAGATAGGCCTCGTGGGGATCGGAGGACCACTGACGCAGCCACTCCACCAGGTTGTCGTCGCAGTCCTTGAAGAACTCGGTGTTGTCCTTGGGGAAGTAGGAGAAGGTAGCGGTCTGGCCCCACTTCACGGTGCCCTCGTCTGGCTCCATCTCGCCGGTGAGGATCTTGAAGAGGGCGGTCTGGGCGTTCTCGTTGTCGCCCACGAAGGCGATCTTGTCGCCGTGGCCCACGATGAAGGATACCTTGTCCAGCACCTTCACCCCATCGATGGTCTTGGACACGTCGGTGACGAAGAGGATATCCTTGCCCACCTCCCGGTCGGGGGAGAAGGCCACCCAGGGGTAGCGGCGGGAGGAGGCGGGGATCTCCTCCAGGGTGATCTTTTCCAGCAGCTTCCGGCGGGCGGTGGCCTGCTTGGACTTGGACTTGTTGGCGGAGAACCGGGAGATGAACTCCTTCAGCTCCTGGGCCTTCTCCTCGTTCTTCTTGTTCTGGTTCTTCATCAGGTTCTGCATCAGCTGAGAAGCGTCGTACCAGAAGTCGTAGTTACCCACATAGAGCTTGATCTTGTTGTAGTCGATGTCCACAATGTGGGTACAGATGGTGTTGAGGAAGTGGCGGTCGTGGGACACCACGATGACGGTGCCCTCAAAGTCCAGCAGGAAGTCCTCCAGCCAGTTGACAGCGTTGATGTCCAGGTTGTTGGTGGGCTCGTCCAGCAGCAGGATGTCGGGGTTGCCGAACAGGGCCTGCGCCAGCAGCACCTTCACCTTCAGGCGGGCGTCCAGGGTCTCCATGGAGGTCTGGTGAAACTCGGTGCCCACACCCAGACCCTGGAGGATGCGGGAGGCGTCGCTCTCGGCCTCCCAGCCGCCCAGCTCGGCAAACTCCTCCTCCAGCTCGCAGGCCCGGATGCCATCCTCCTCGGTCATCTCTTCCTTCTCGTAGAGGGCGTCCTTCTCCTTGCCGATGTCGTACAGGCGCTTGTTGCCCATGATGACGGTATCCATGACGGTGTAAGCATTGTAGGCGTTCTGGTCCTGCTTCAGAACGGACATACGGGTCTTGGGCAGGATGGACACTTCGCCGGAGGTGGGCTCCAGATCGCCGGAGAGGATCTTCAGGAAGGTGGACTTGCCGGCGCCGTTGGCGCCGATGATGCCGTAGCAGTTGCCCTTGGTGAACTGCAGGTCCACATGGGAAAACAGGGGCTGGCCGCTGTATGCCAGGGTCAGGTCGGAAACAGTGATCATGTCGTACTCCTTTTTGTTCAGCCCGGCGTCAGGCCGGGAAAATCTTCGCAAGTGTACAGTATACCATAGAAAAAGAAAAAAACAAACCATAAACAGGCAGAAAACCTGCTTACTGAAAATGTTCTGTAAAAAAGCTGAAAAAAGAGGTGACTTCCCTGTCCCACCGTGCTACTATGGTGGCGAAAACCGAGCAAACCGCTCGGTAAAATTTGGGTTGGAAGGAAGGATCACACATGAAGAAACACCGTTCCCGCCGGTTGCTCTCTCTGCTGGCCACCGGGGCGCTGCTGGTATCCCTGATGCCCGCGGCCTTTGCCTCCGGTAGCGAGAAGCACATTACCATTCTGGGCACCTCGGATATGCACGGCAATATCTGGGGCTATTCCTATGAGGACAACACCGAGAGCACCAACAACGGCATGGCCCGGCTGTACACCTACATCCAGCAGGTCCGGGCCGAGAATCCCAACACCATCCTCATCGACGCGGGCGACGATATCCAGGGCACCATCATGACCGATGATATCTACAACAAGACCCCCGAAGAGCCCCACCCGGTCATCACCGCCATGAACTATATGGGCTATGACGCCATGACCCTGGGCAACCACGAGTTCAACTGGGGCATCCCCACTATGCAGACCATCCTGGGTCAGGCCGACTTCCCCGTGCTGGCTGCCAACGTCACCGGCACCGACGGCAAGAGCGTCACCGGCGCCGGCTGGACCATCGTGGAGAAGGACGGCGTGAAGGTGGCCATCATCGGCGTGGTTACCCCCGACGTGCCCATCTGGGACGGCGGCAAGGAGGGCATCGAGGATGCCACCTATGAGGCCGCCAACGTGGCCGTGGGCAAGGCCATCGACGAGATCGGCGACCAGGCCGACGTGATCGTGGTGTCCGCCCACATGGGTATGTATGCTGAGTTTGACGAAGAAGGCGGCTCCGACTCCGCCCAGAAGATCCTGGACGACAATCCGGAGATCGACGTGCTCCAGGTGGCCCACAACCATGTGGTGGTCAATGAGAAGCAGGGCGACGTGGTCATCGGCGGCGTGCGCAACGGCGGCCGGGACATCGCCCGCTTTGACCTGACTCTGGATGCCGACAACAACGTCACCGCCTCCTCCGTGGAGATCGTGGACATGACCGACGTGACTCCCAGCCAGGAGATCCGCTCCATTCCTCTGGTAGCCGAGGCTCACCAGAAGACCATCGACTTCATTGCCGGCGGCACCGACGAGAGCGGCGAACCTCTCCCCCCGCTGGGCTCCACCACCGCCAAGTTCCAGCCGGAGAATGAGATCGCCGGCCTGCCCCAGGGCAAGCTGGAGGATACCGCGGTTATGGATCTCATCAACAAGATCCAACTGGAGAACTCCGGCGCCGACGTGTCCGCCGCCGCCCTGTTCAAGAACACCAGCGACCTGCCCGCCGGTGACATCAACTACGGCAATATCTTCGACATCTACAAGTTCGACAACACCCTCTACCGGGTGAAGGTCACCGGCGCGGAGCTCAAGGCCTACATGGAGTGGTCCGCCGAGTGCTACAACCAGTGGAAGGAAGGGGACATCAACATCTCCTTCGATCCCGAGTACCCCGACTACCTCTACGATATGTTCGCCGGTGTGGAGTATGAGATCGACCTGTCTCAGCCCAAGGGCGAGCGCATCAAGAACGTGATGTTCAAGGGCGAGCCTCTCCAGGACGACCAGACCCTCACCCTGGCGGTGAACAACTACCGCTACTCCTCCGCCCTGAAGGGCCAGAACCTGATCTCCGGCACCAAGGAGTGGGAGTCCTCCAACTCCATCCGGGACATGATCGTGGCCTACTTCGCCGAGCACTCCCCCGTGGCTCCCGAGGTGGACAACAACTGGAAGATCGTGGGGGTGGACCTGAATGAGGACGATGCCCGCCGTGCCGAGCTCATCGGCTACATCAACGACGGCCTGCTGCCCACCCCCTACGCCGAGAGCTACAACCTGGCCGACTATGACGCTCTGGTGGCCCAGGCCAAGGCCAACGCCGCCGTGCTGGTGGACGGTACTCCCAAGGTGGTGTCCACCGCCACCGACGCCGCCGGCAACACCTACTACCGCCTGCGTGACCTGGCCGCCGCTCTCAATGGCACCGGCAAGCAGTTCAATGTGCTGTGGAACGCCGGCGTGGAGATCACCACCGGCGCCACCTATGCCGATCCCGCTCTGACTATGCCCACCCAGGCTCCCGCCGGTCTTACCGCCGAGACCCTGACCGTAAAGGTGGACGGCGCCGCTCAGAGCATGAGCGCGGTCCTCTCCAACGGCAACTACTATGTGGCCTCCTCCGCTCTGGAGGCCCTGGGCATCACCTGCACCGTCACCGACGGCACCCTCAACATCACCATCACCACCAAGTAAATCTCGCCGCAGCAAAGGGCCGCGCCATAGGCGCGGCCCTTGTGTTATGTCCTCCAAACTGGTATGATACCCTCAGACACTTTGGAAGGAGATGGCCCCTTTGAGCCTGTTTCGCTGTCCCCACTGCGCCGCTCCCCTGAACCGGGAGGCGCGCTCCTATACCTGCCTCAACGGCCACTGCTTTGACATCGCCAAAGAGGGCTATGTCCACCTGCTCCCCGCCAACCAGAAGCATTCCAAGTCCCCCGGGGACGACAAGGGCATGGTGACCGCCCGCAACCAGTTCCTGTCCAGGGACTACTACGCCCCCCTCCGGGAGGCCCTGTGCGCCCTGGCGCTGGAGCATACCGGCCAGCAGGTGTCGGCGCTGGACTCGGGCTGCGGGGAGGGCTACTACACCGCCGGCATTTACGCCGCTCTCACCGGGGCGGGCAAGCAGGTGGCCCTGGCGGGCATCGACCTGTCCAAGCCCTCGGTGCGTCTGGCGGCCAAGCGGGTGCCTCAGGGGGAATTTGCCGTGGCCTCGGCCTACCACCTGCCGGTGGCAGATGGAAGTATAGACCTGCTGCTCAACTGCTTCTCTCCCCTGGCCCTGGAGGAATTTCGCCGGGTGCTCCGCCCCGGCGGCCTGTTCCTCTATGTGGTTCCCGCCGCCAACCACCTGTGGGAGCTCAAACAGGTGCTCTACGACAAGCCCTACCCCAATCAGGAGCAGGATATCCCCTATGAGGGCTTCTCCTATGTCAGCGTGGTGCCGGTGGACACCACCATGGAGGTGGCAGGCGAGGACCTGCCCAACCTGTTCCAGATGACCCCCTACTACTGGAAGACCCCCAAGGAGGGAGCCGCCCGGCTGGCGGCGTTGGACGGACTGAAGGTCCAGGCCGCCTTCCGCATCCATGTATTCCGCCGGGACTGAGAGTTACATCTGCTCCAGCACGCTGCGGATGATCCAGGCGTGGGCCTCCGCCTCGTCAGCCGACTCATGGAAGAGGGCCTCCAGGCAGGGATCGGCGGTACCGGCGGCGGCCGCCCGGTAGCAGGCAGCCCCCCGCTGCTGGGCCTGAAACTGCTCCCGCAGGGCGGCCTGCACCGGCTGGAGAGCGGGAGCGCTCCCCCGGTCAGCAGGCCAGTAGCGCACCCCGGAGATGAGGAAATAGGCAGTGCTCAGCCGCTTGGCCCGCCGCCGCTTTTCGGCGGCCAGGTTGGAGAGCATCCTACCCCCGGCCCCCGGCACCCGCCGGGCCAGCGCCTGGCAGCACCGGTGGGCGGCCAGCTCCTGGTCTATGTACTGCTGAAGCTGGGGACCGTGGACTGCCGAGGCGGGTCCAAGGCAGGTGACCGTCTCCTCTTCCGCCGCCGGAGCGTCGTGTACCACCACCGCCGGCAGAGGCCGTTGGGCCGCCGCCTCCACCACCTCAAAGGGGCAGTCCCCCCGCTCGTTGGGCATGACCCGCTTCCACACCCGCTCGAAAACCTCCCGGTCGCAGCCGGGCAGCAACTCCTGTTCCATACGCATTGCCTCCCCATTCTGTGTAGATTCCCACCATCCTATGCCGTCCTGGCAAGATTTGCCCCGCTCAGGGTTGTATTTTCCTGCCTTTCGTGATAAAATAATTGCTCATGGAATGAACCATTTACAAAGGAGAGACCGATTATGCTGGAGATCAGCCATCTCAGCTATCAGGTGGAGGGAGAGGAAGGCCAGGAGCTGGGCATCCTCAACGACGTCTCCCTCTCTGTCAAGGACCACCAATTTGTGGTCATCACCGGCCCCAACGGCGGCGGCAAGACCACCCTTGCCAAGGCCATCATGGGCCTGGTCAAGCCCACCGGCGGCTCCATCCGCTGGAACGACACCGATATCACCGATCTGGACATCACCGGCCGGGCCCGTCTGGGCATCAGCTACGGCTTTCAGCAGCCCCCTCGCTTCAAGGGTCTGAAGGTGAAGGACCTGCTGGCCCTGGCCGCCGGCAGCGAGAAGCTGACCCGGGAAGAGGGCTGCCAGTACCTGACCAAGGTGGGCCTGTGCGCCGGAGACTATATCGACCGTGAGGTGGACGCCTCCCTGTCCGGCGGCGAGGTCAAGCGCATTGAGATCGCCACCATCCTGGCCCGCAAGACCGGGCTGATGATCTTTGACGAGCCGGAGGCCGGCATCGACCTGTGGTCCTTCGCCAAGCTCACCGAGACCTTCAAGCTCATCCACCAGAAGCGGGAGGCCACCCTCATCGTCATCTCCCACCAGGAGCGCATCATCGACCTGGCCGACGAGATCGTCATGATCGCCGACGGCAAGGTGCAGAAGCAGGGCCCCAAGGATGAGATCTTCCCCCAGATCCTGGCCAACACCAGGACCTCTTGCAGTTATCTGTCGGAAGGAGCGAAGTAAGATGGATCAAGCGGAATGGAAGCTCCTCAAGGAGATCGCGGATCTGGAAAAGACCCCCCAGGGGGCCTACAACATCCGCCGCAACGGACAGCTGGATTCCCGGAACAACACCGCCAATATTGAGATCACCACCAAGGAGGAGCCGGGCAAGTCGGGCATCAACATCACCGTCAAGAGCGGCACCCAGCACGAGTCGGTCCACATCCCCGTTATCATCAGCCAGACCGGCCTGAGTGAAATGGTGTACAACGACTTCTTCATCGGCGACGACTGCGACGTGGACATCGTGGCCGGCTGCGGCATCCACAACACCGGCTGCGAGACCAGCCAGCACGACG
>NZ_CAJFGT010000055.1:0-17641 GCF_904377885.1 Flavonifractor sp. An112
CGTAAAAGCTTTGCTTCATAGGTCCACCTCGCAAATCTGACCCACACACGGGCCATTTTTCTGAGTTGTTTGACCGGTATCTCAAACAGAATTATCATATCGCAAAGCACACAAATTGTCCAGTTAAAACCGTCAAATTTCTCACTGTTTTTTCATTTAAACTCACCAGTTTTATCAAAAAGCTGAATTCTTCCTTGCTTTTCCTCCTTTTTGAAAAAACTATACCAGCCGGTTTTCTAATTGGCGGAACCGTGGATTCTGTCCCCCTGCCACGGTACTTTACTTGTTTAAAATGCAGAAGTTTCAAATGGCAGATTGACAAAGCCCACCGGGAAAGCTATGATTATACCTACAACTTGCAGTTCATCCTCTGGGATGGACGCTTCAAATGCGATGACCGGGACAGTACGGGCGGCGCATAAGCGCAGAGAGGGAGCGGTTGGTGTAAGCTCCCGTGAGGCCGCATCGGAAGGTCACCCGGGAGCGGCTCCGCCGAAGGCAGTAGGCGGGGACGGTTACCCTCCGTTACCGGGGCATGAGTGCGCGGGTATGCCCGCGAAGTTAGGTGGTACCACGGAGTGTCATGGCGGCTTCGTCCTATGGGACGAGGCCGCCATGTTTTTTATTCCAGTCAAAGGAGGTCATCCAACCCATGAGAATGAAAACAGCCCAGATCCTGATGGAATGTCTGCTGGAGCAGGGGGTGGATACCGTATTCGGTTACCCCGGCGGCACCATTCTAAATGTATACGACGAGTTCGAGCTGCACGGCTATAAGGATAAGATCCGTCACATCCTCACCGCCCACGAACAGGGCGCCTCCCACGCCGCTGACGGCTATGCCCGGGCTACCGGCAAGGTGGGTGTGTGTTTCGCCACCTCCGGCCCCGGCGCCACCAACCTGACCACCGGCATTGCCACCGCCTACTACGACTCCTCCCCCGTGGTGTTCATTACCTGCAACGTCAGCGAGAACCTGATCGGCAAGGACTCCTTCCAGGAGGTGGATATCACCGGTATCTCCATGCCCATCACCAAGTGCAACTACCTGGTAAAGGACCCCAACCAGCTGGCCGACGTGATCCGGGAGGCCTTTGCCATTGCCCGCACCGGCCGTCCCGGCCCGGTTCTGGTGGACATCGCCAAGAACGTCACCGCCGCTGAGGCGGAGTATGAGCCCCTGCCCCTGTCTGAGCACCCCAACCACGGCCGTCTGGCCGCCATGCTCCGCCGGGCCAGCCACGAGCTGAAGGCTCCCGAGCCCGACGCCGGCGACATCCAGACCCTGCTGGACATGATCGAGGAGGCCCGCCGTCCCCTGGTGCTGGTGGGTGGCGGCGTGATCCGCTCCAAGGGCGCTGTGCCTCAGTTCCGGAAATTCATTGAGACCCTCAATGCCCCGGTGGCCTCCACCATTATGGGCGGCGGCGCCTGCCCCGGTGACCACCCGCTGTTCACCGGTATGATCGGAATGCACGGCTCCCACGCCTCCAACCACGCCAGCGATCAGTGCGACCTGCTCATCGCCATCGGCTGCCGCTTCTCCGACCGGGTGGCCACCGACCCCGCCACCTTCGCCCCCAACGCCAAAATCGTCCACATCGATATTGACCGCGCCGAGATCGATAAGAACGTGGTCACCGACCACCACATCATCGGCGACGCCCGTCGGGTGCTGGAGCTGCTCAACACCAAGCTGCCCGCCCACGACTATCCCGAGTGGAAGGAGTGGGTGTTCTCCCACAAGGAGATCCCCCTGAAGAAGGACGACATTCTCCACCCCCATGAGATTCTGGAGACCATTCAGGCGGTCACCGACGGGGACGCTATCATCACCACCGACGTGGGCCAGCACCAGATGTGGTGCGCCCAGTACTACCACTTCTCCCGCCCTGGCCAGCTGATCACCTCCGGCGGCTTCGGCACCATGGGCTTCGGCCTGGGTGCCGCCATGGGCGCCGCCGTGGGCAACCCGGGCAAGGTGGTGGTCCAGTGTACCGGCGACGGCTGCTTCCGCATGAACTGCCATGAGCTGTGTACCGCCGAACACTACAACATCCCGGTGATCACCGTGATCTTTAACAACCGGACTCTGGGCATGGTGCGCCAGTGGCAGAACCTGATCTATCACAAGCGGTTCTCCCAGACCGACCTGGACCGTGGCCCCGACTTTGTGAAGCTGGCGGAGGCCTACGGCATCCAGGGTGAGCGTGCAGCCACCCAGCCGGAATTTGAGGCCGCTTTCCGTCGTGCCGTGGCCTCCGGCCGTCCCTATGTGATCGAGTGCGCCATCGACAAGGACGCCATGGTCCATCCCATGATCTCCGCCGGTACGCCGGTCACTGACTTCATTCTGGACTAAGGAGGGTGTGGAATATGAATGAAATGAATGCCACCCGCCGCACCCTTTCGGTGCTGGTTGAAAACGCCGCCGGCGTCCTGTCCCAGGTCTCCCGGCTGTTCTCCCGAAAGGGCTATAACATCGAGTCTCTGGCCGTGGGCACCACCGACGATCCCACGGTGTCCCGTATCACCATTGAGGTGTGGGCCGACGCCCCCATGATCGAGCAGATCATGAATCAGCTGCGTAAGCAGTATCCCGTCTACTCCGTACAGGAGCTGAAGCCGGAGCGTTCCATCCGCCGTGAGCTGGTGATGTTCAAGGTCAAGGCGGAGACCCACGACATCCGCAACGAGGTCATCCAGATCGCCAACATTTTCCGGGCCTCCATCATCGACGTATCTCTGAAATCCCTAACCCTGGCCCTCATCGGCGATGAGACCAAGGCAGAGGCCATGCAGAAGCTGCTGGAGGCCTTCGGCATCCTGGAGCTGGTCCGCACCGGCATGGTGGCCCTGGAGCGGGGCGCCTATACCATTGAGGACGAGACCAAGGAGCAAACCGAATTTAATCTCGGGAAGAATTTCCTGTAATATTTTAGAAATACAAGCCACGCCGAAATCTTTTCTGAGATTGTATCACACTTATCATTCTTTTCTTCCCCGCTGTGTTATCATCGTGGACAAGAAAAAAACCTTCATTTGACAAAGGAGTGCAAAGACTATGGCTAAGATGTATTACGAGAAGGACTGTGATCTGTCCTACCTGAATGGCAAGAAGATCGCCATCATCGGCTACGGCTCTCAGGGCCACGCCCACGCCATGAACCTGAAGGATTCCGGCTGCGATGTGTGCGTTGGCCTGCGTGAGGGTTCCAAGAGCTGGGCCAAGGCCGAGCAGGCCGGCCTCCAGGTCAAAACCGTTGCTGAGGCCGCTCAGTGGGGCGACATTGTGATGATCCTCATCAACGACGAGGTTCAGGCTGAGGTTTACAAGAAGGATATCGCTCCCTACATGACCGAGGGCAAGGCCCTGGCTTTCGCCCACGGCTTCAACATCCGCTATCAGCAGATCGTGCCTCCCGCCGGCGTGGATGTGTTCATGGCTGCCCCCAAGGGTCCCGGCCACACCGTCCGCTCCACCTACGTCAACGGCAAGGGCGTACCCTGCCTGGTGGCTGTGGAGCAGAACGCCACCGGTAACGCCTATAAGATTGCCCTGGCTTACATTGCCGGTATCGGCGGCGCCCGCGCCGGCGTCATGGAGACCACCTTCCACGACGAGACCGAGACCGACCTGTTCGGTGAGCAGGCTGTGCTGTGCGGCGGCGTAGTGGATCTGATGAAGTGCGGCTTCGAGACCCTGGTGGAGGCCGGTTACGAGCCCGAGAACGCCTACTTCGAGTGCATCCATGAGATGAAGCTCATCATCGACCTGATCAACAAGGGCGGCGTGGCTGCCATGAACTACTCCATCTCCGACACCGCTGAGTACGGCGAGTATGTGTCCGGTCCCCGTGTGCTGCCCTACGAGGAGACCAAGAAGAACATGAAGGCCGTGCTGGCCGACATCCAGGACGGCACCTTCGCCGGCAAGTGGATCGCCGAGAATAAGAACGGCCGTACCTTCTTCAACTCCAAGCGTGCCGCGCTCAAGAAGCACCAGATGGAGATCGTGGGCGAGGAGCTGCGCAAGAACATGATCTGGGGCGGCGACACCGACCTGGACACCGCTTCCAACTAATTGTATCCTAAAAAAGGTGGCCCTCCAGCTGGAGGGCCACCTTTTTTATACTCAGGATGCAAACCGCCTCATGAGCCGCTCCAGTACCCGGTGGAGCAGCACACCCAAAGCGATATTGAAGGTATAGGCAATGAGGTAGAAGCCGATGTGTCTGGGATCATGGTCCAGCCAGGGCGCCAGTAGGTCAAACTCCCGGGTGATTACCACATTGAGCAGATAGATCTCCAGGCTGCTCCCCCCAACCATACGCAGGAAGGCAGGGACCCACCGTCCGGGGTACCAGTGCAGCACTCTGCCCAGAAGCAGACAGACAGGCATCACACCCACCACAACCGCCAGGATCAGGGGGAAGATCACCGGCTGGACCAGCCAGCCGGCCACAACTGCCAGCGCCAGAACAGCTGAAGTCACCCACACTGCCAGGTGCCGGGCATTGAGCTTTTTACCCTCCATCACATAGGAGCCCACCAGAAAGCCCATGGCAAAATCGGGAATACGCAGCAGAAAATCCGGCAGATACAGCAGCCCGGCACCCCAGGTTACCCGATAGAGCAGGTAGCTGATCAAATAGATGAACAGGGTCAGCCACTCTTTATGGGCACAGCGGCGGAACAGCTTGAAATAGAACGGTGCCGCCAGATAGAACACCAGGATGGCGGAGATATACCAGTTGAACCCCTCCGGCACATTCAGCCAGTAGGATAAGGTGGACAGATTCCAGAAGATCACATCAGGGGTGACCCGCCCCGCCGCGGCCAGGGCCACACTGTAGATCCCAACCACCAGCCAGAAGGCGGGCAGTAGCCGCCGCAGCCGTCGGCCCAGATAGCGCCCGTAGGACTCCTGTTCCCGCCGGGCCAGGGAGCAGCAGATTCCCATGCCAGAGAGCACCAGAAAGATGTCCACCCCTGCAAAACCCATGGAGCGAAAGGCCTTGAAGGGCAGGAAAGTGTCGTTCAGCTCATAGGCGTGGAAGAGCATGACATACAGCATGGCAATCCCCATCAGCTCTCCCCGGTAGCGGCTCAGCAGCCCATAGCCGCCAACTTCCCTGCCGTTTTCGTCGATCACCTGTCCACCCCCTTTTATCGTGGTTTCATTATAGGTGGCTCCTTCTCCTCCGTCAATCCCCGCAAATGTTCCTATGCTCCCAGCACATTGTAGATTACCGTTTTCTCATGTTATAGTATAAGTACACATTATCTAATGAGGGGGAAATTGCAATGAAATGTCACCGGCTGCTGCCTGGGGCCCTGGCTCTGGCGCTCTCCGTCTCTCTGTGCGCCTGCGGCGGAGCGCCTGACAGTCCTTCCGCCGCCCCGTCTCAGGCGCTGGAAGCGCTGACCACCGGCCAGACCGTCACATCGGAAACCGCTGAGCTCACCCTGAAAGGGGTGGTCATTCTGGACGCAGTGGTGGATGAAAATATCAGTCTGGATGCCAAGGATGACAGCGATTACCTGTGCGCTATCTACAACATCAAAAATACCGGCGCCACGGAGGACGATCTTATCCCGGAAACCGTACTCTCCAATAAGGTATTTTACCAGGGGAAATATGAATATACGGAATTTGATCAGGATATCGCGGGCAACGGCAACGCCTATGCCGGCCATACCCCCCTGCCGCCTTTGCGGGATTTCACCCTGTACTGCATTGTTGAGATCCCGCCGGAGGCCTCCGAGCATCCGGAAGAGCTGGTACTGACCACTACTCTGGCCGGAACCAGCTATCAGACCACCGAGGTTCAGAACGCAATAGCATTCCAGCAGGAAGCCCTGGAGGTGGTGGGCGAGTTCACCAGCGGCATCCATGACTTTTTCAACACCATCAACTTCACCATCAGCTTCAACACTGAGCCCTATCGGGAGGCCTATCGCACCGCCCAGGCTTCCTACGATCAGGTGAAGGATGCTCTGTCCCAGCTGACGCCCCCTCCCTACTATCAGGAGGGCTATGACGCCCTGATGGAAGCCGCCGCGCAGTGGGAGGAATTCCTTACTCCGGTATGCGCTCTGCTAGACGCCTCCGACCAGGAATTTGCCCAGGCCATGTCTGATTCCGGCAACAATTTTGATTCAGAAGCCTTTGACCAGCGCATTGATCTGATCCAAACTTCCATGCCCTTCCTGATGGACACGGACCTTCGGAGTCTGTGACCCAACGCCTTGCGCGGCCCCCGTCTGGGGGCCGCTTTTTTATAGCCCCATCACGTCCATGGAGTGGCGCATATGGATGGCCATGGCGTAGCCCGCCCCCTCTCCGTCCCGCTTACGGAAAAATTCCATCAGCAGAGCGTGGTCCCGGCACGTGTCTTCAGCCAGCCGCTCCTGGTGCTCTCCCGCCGTGAGAGCGGCGGCCACCGCCTGATCGATGAGGGGAAGCAGCCGCACCAGAAACTCATTGTGGGCGCCCCGGACGATGGCGGCGTGAAAGGCCCGGTCGGCCTGGGTTCGGTCCTCCCCCGCCCGGATGCACCGCTCTACTTCCTCTCCCCGGGCCAGGATATTTGCCAGTTCCTCCTCTGTGGCCCGCTGACAGGCCAGGGCGGCAGCCCTGGGCTCAAAAATGGAGCGCAGCTCAAACAGGTCCCGCAGCTGTCCCCGCACCCGCTCCAGGCTGGAGAAACCGAAGTCGTCCATCTCCTCCACCGCCGCCGACACAAAGGTGCCCTTGCCCCGGCGCACCTCCAGCACCCCCTGGGCGGTCAGGGTGCGGATGGCCTCCCGCAGGGTGGCACGGCTCACCCCCAGCTCCCCGGCCAGCTCCACCTCGTTGGGCAGCTTCTCCCCCGGCTTAAGTCCCTTCTCCACTACAATGCGGCTGTACAATCCCTCCGCCGTCTGCTGAGCCAAACTTTTTTTCTCCATACCCTACTTCCCTTCTGGTCAGTCCTTGACAGTTCTGCCACTATCATATAGTATATAGTCAGACAATGCAAGTGTTATCATACAACGCAAGTGATACATAGAAGGAGGTCATTCCCCATGCGCAGCGACAATGTTACCAAGGGCGTGGAACGCGCCCCCAACCGCTCCCTTTTTTATGCTCTGGGCTACACCAAGGAGGAGCTGGAGCGTCCCCTCATCGGCGTGGTGTGCTCCTACAATGAGATCGTCCCCGGCCACATGAATCTGGACAAGATCGCCGAGGCGGTCAAGGCCGGCGTCCGGGCCGCCGGCGGCACCCCGGTGGAGTTCCCCGCTATCGCCGTATGCGACGGCATCGCCATGGGCCACATTGGCATGAAGTATTCTCTGGTCACCCGCGACCTGATCGCCGACTCCACCGAGGCCATGGCCATTGCCCATCAGTTCGACGGTCTGGTCATGATCCCCAACTGCGACAAAAACGTGCCCGGCCTGCTGATGGCCGCCGCCCGTGTGAACATCCCCACCATCTTCTGCTCCGGCGGTCCCATGCTGGCCGGCCGGCTCAACGACGGCCGCCGCTCCTGCCTGAGCCATATGTTTGAGGCGGTAGGCGCCTACAAGGCCGGCAAGCTGGACGAGTGCGGCGTGGAGGACTACGAAAACAACGCCTGCCCCACCTGCGGCTCCTGCTCCGGTATGTACACCGCCAACTCCATGAACTGTCTCACCGAGGCCATCGGTATGGGCCTGCGTGGCAACGGTACCATTCCCGCCGTGTGGTCCGCCCGTCTGCGGCTGGCCAAGCACGCCGGTATGCAGATCATGGAGCTGGTAAAGAAGGACATCCGTCCCCGGGACATCATGACCCCTGCCGCCTTCCACAACGCGGAGACGGTGGACATGGCCCTGGGCTGCTCCACCAACACCATGCTCCATCTGCCCGCCATCGCCCATGAGTGCGGCATTGAGCTGGATCTGGACATGAGCAATGAGATCTCCTCCAAGACCCCCAACCTGTGCCACCTGGCTCCCGCCGGCGACACCTATATGGAGGATCTGGAGGGCGCCGGCGGCGTGTACGCCGTGATGAAAGAGTTGACCAAGAAGGGCCTGCTGGACACCTCTGTTATGACCTGCACCGGCAAGACCCTGGAGGAGAATCTGGAGGGCGTCACCAACCGCAACCCGGAGCTCATCCGCCCCATCGAGAACCCCTACTCTCCCGACGGCGGCATTGCCGTGCTCAAGGGCAATCTGGCCCCTGAGGGCTGCGTGGTGAAGCGCTCCGCCGTGGCTCCTGAGATGATGGCCCACACCGGCCCCGCCCGGGTCTTTGACAGCGAGGAGGAGGCTATTTCCGCCATCTACGCCGGTAAGATTGTCCCCGGCGACGTGGTGGTCATCCGCTATGAGGGTCCCAAGGGCGGTCCCGGTATGCGCGAGATGCTCAACCCCACCTCCGCTATCGTGGGTATGGGTCTGGGCGAGAGCGTGGCTCTCATCACCGACGGCCGGTTCTCCGGCGCCACCCGAGGCGCCGCCATCGGCCACGTCTGCCCCGAAGCTGCCCAGGGCGGACCCATCGCCCTGGTAGAGGAGGGCGACATCATCTCCATCGATATCCCCTCCTGCAAAATCCAGCTGCAGGTGGATGAGGCCACGCTCGCCCAGCGCAAGGCCAAGTGGGTGTGCCCCGAGCCCAAGGTCAAAACGGGATATCTGGCCCGGTACGCCAAGCTGGTCACCTCCGCCTCCCGGGGCGCGGTGCTGGAGTAAGCCCCTATTTCCCTTTCAAGATGCAAAACATGGCCGCCCTGACGGGCGGCCATGTTTATTTTGTATTAAGTTGTCAGCCGCAGCACCCGCACCGCTCACAGGCGGAAGGAGTGGTGGCACAGCCGCCCTGTGCGGTCTCCCGCAGCTCGGCGGGCAGGTAGCGACCCACCCGGTACATGGCGGCAAGCATCTCATCAAAGGGGATCAGCTGCTGAATCCCGCTCAAGGCGATCTCGGCGGCCACCAGCGCGTTTGCTACCCCGGCGGCGTTGCGGTTCTGACAGGGGTACTCCACCAGACCGCCCACCGGATCGCATACCAGCCCCAGCATATTCATCAGTACGGTGGAAGCCGCGTTAAGGCACTGCTCCGGCTCACCGCCCATCAGCTCCACGGCTGCGGATGCAGCCATGGCAGCGGCGATCCCCACCTCAGCCTGACATCCTCCCACCGCCCCTGCCACGGTAGCATTTCGCATGGCCAGGTAACCGATGGCGCCGGCATTGAACAGCCCGTCTATAATTCGGGCGTCCGAGATGTGATAGGTATCCTGAAGGGCCAGCAGCAGGCCGGGCACCACGCCGGAGGAACCGGCGGTAGGGGCAGCCACGATCAGGCCCATGGAGGCGTTGACCTCCAGCACCGCCATGGCGTAGGTAATGGCCTTCTGAAGTACAGGTCCGCAGATATCCTTCTTCTTGGCGGCGTGGGCGGCCAGATGCTTGGCCTCGCCGCCGATGAGTCCGCCCATGGAGCGGACAGGGCTGGTCAGCGGAATAGTGGCTGACTCCCGCATGATCTCCAACGCCCGTTTCATGCGCCGGGTGACCGTATCCCCCGTGGTCTCCCCCAGGATGCACTCCCGGCGACGCATGATCTCAGAGATGGAACACCCCTCCTGCCGGCACAGGGCCAGCAGCTCATTGGCATTTTTAAAGTCCATGTTCCTACCTCCTTACGACTGGACGATCATAACGTCCTGGATATAGGGATTGGCCCGCAGCTCCTCATCGATGCCTTCGGGCAGAGTACCGTCCGACTCGATGATGCTGTAAGCGGTATCTCCCTTGCCCTCCCGGAACAGACGCATAAAGGCGATGTTCACGTTGCGGTCACTGAGCACCTTGGTCAGGTGGGCCACCACGCCGGGCTTGTCCTGCTGGATCACCACCACCGAGGCGTACTCGCCGCTGAAGTCCACACGGACGCCGTTGATGCGCACGATGTGCATCTTGCCGCCTCCCAGGGACTCGCCCCGGACCGTCATAACCTGTCCCGCAGCGTTCTCCATGCGGATGTCCACGGTGTTGGGGTGGATGTCGGTCTCCACCTCATCTGGGGTGAAGGAGAAGGCCAGCCCCCGCTCGTTGGCGATGCGGAAGGAGTCCCGGATGCACAGATCATCGGTGGAGAAGCCCATGATACCGCCCAGCAGGGCCCGGTCGGTACCGTGGCCGTGGTAGGTCTTGGCAAAGGAACCATAAAGGGTAAAGTCCACCTTCTTCAGCGGCGGAGCCAGCAGCTTGTGCGCCACATTGGCGATGGCCACAGCTCCCGCGGTGTGGGAGCTGGACGGGCCGACCATATTGGGTCCCAATACGTCGAATACGCTGATGAACGACATAGGATCACTCCTCCGAGGCGGCAGGCGCCTTCAGAATGAATTTCTGGTAGATGGCATTGACAATGGTACCGATGGCGTTGTCACCGGATACGTTACAGGCGGTGCCAAAGGAATCCTGAGTAATATAGAGGGCCACCATGATGGCACAGATGGGGCCGTTCACATCGCCGGCCTCGGTACCGAACACCATGTACAGGAAGGGCAGCGCGGTCATGATGGAGCCGCCGGGGGCGCCGGGGGAAGCCACCATGGCAATGCCCAGAGTCATGATGAAGGGCACCACAGTACCCAGGCTGATGGGCAGCTGGTACATCAGGCAGACGGCGGTGGCACAGGCGGTGATGGTGATCATGGAACCTGCCATGTGGATGTTGGCGCACAGCGGTACCACAAAATTGCGGATCTCCTCCAGAATGCCGTCCTTCTTGGCGCACTCCAGGTTGACGGGGATGGTGGCAGCGGAGGACTGAGTGCCGATGGCGGTAGCGTAGCCGGGGATCTGGTTGCGGATCAGAGCGAAGGGATTCTTCTTGGATACTGCACCTGCCACAATAAACTGGATACAGATATAGATCAGGTGCATGGCGATGACCACCAGGAATACCTTCCACAGGATGCCCAGAATGGCGAATGTCTTTCCGGAGGCAGTCATGTTGGTAAAGGTGCCGCAGATGTAGAGGGGCAGCAGGGGGATGATGACCACATGGAGCACCTTATCAATAATGGCGGAGAAGTCCTCCATACCGTGGTAAAGGCTGTCACCAATCTCCTTGCCCCGCATATTGGACAGGCACAGCCCCAGCACGAAGGCCAGAGTAACCGCGGACAGGGTATCCAGCAGTGGAGGAATGGATAAAGAAAAATAGCTTTCCAGAGAAACGTCCGCCGTCTGGGCAATCTGGTCCAGGGCGCCCTCACTCATGAAGGAGGGGAAAAGGTTGGAGGAAACCAGGTAGGAGGCGGAACCCGCCACCATCGTAGACACATAGGACAGGGCCACTGTAATGAGCAGAAGCTTACCGGCGCCGCTGCGCAGGTTGGCAATGCCCATGGTCACATAGGCCACAATCATCAGCGGGATGATGAAGGACAGGAATGTGCTGAAAATCGAGGAGCAGGTCACAATCACACGGTTGAACCACTCCGGCATATAGGAGCCAAACAAGATACCAAGGATAATTGCAATGATGAGCTTCGGGATCAGGCCGATTTTAATCTTTTTCTTTGCCATATAAGTTCCTCCCTTAACTTTCTCTATTTTGTCCATTTCCCTATTGACTTTTGGAGGGCCTTAGTATAACATTGCACAATAATTAAATCAAATAAATCTAATTTATCATATAATTGAATTTTCTTAATATCAAACTCACCGGTATGGCAGGAGGCTTGCATTATGGAGCTGCGTCAGCTGACCACATTCATCCGGGTGGCCCAATTTCAAAGTTTCTCCAAAGCGGCGGCCAGTTTGGGATATTCCCAGTCCGCCGTCACGGTACAAATCCGCCTTCTGGAGGAGGAACTGCGGGTCCGGCTCTTTGACCGTATGGGAAAGCGGGTGTGTCTCACCGGACAGGGGAAGGTCTTTCTGGACAGCGCCATCAGCATCATTCAGGATGTATCCAAAGCCAAGTTGGCTCTGGCCGGTGAGGATGAAACCCTGCGGGGCCAGCTCCATATCGGGACACTGGAATCCCTCTGCTATGCCCGACTGCCCGGTATCATCCGGAATTTCCGGATACGGCATCCCCAGGTGAGCATCCAGATCACCACGGGTACGCCGGAGGAGATCATCACCAAAATGGAGCGGGGTGAGTTGGATATCATCTACATTCTGGATGAACCGCTCTACAACAACAGCTGGTGCAAAATGCTGGAGCTACAGGAGGAGGTAGTGGTGGTCGCCTCCGCTTCGCTGGGGGCGGCACTAAGCGGCCGCTCCCACAAGCTGGTGGACCTGCTGGACAAGCCCTTTTACCTGACGGAGCGGGACGCCAACTACCGTCGGCTGCTGGACCAGCGACTGGCCGCCTTTGGCCAGGCCATTACTCCTGCATTGGAGAGCAGCTACGCCTCCTTCCTGCTGCGAGTTCTGGAGGAGACGGAAGGGCTGTCCTTCCTGCCCCGTTTTCTGGTGGAAGAACCGGTGCGCCAAGGAAAGTTGGCCATTGTGGATGTCAGCGACCTCAAGGCGGTGATGTACGGCCAGATCTTCTATCACCGGGAAAAATGGGCCACCCGGGAGATGGAGGAGTTTGTCCGCTTCTGTACCCCGCCTGGAGAGGACCGTCCCTCCGTCCTGTTGTCCCCGTAAAAAACAAAACAGCCGCCCCGTGAGCCTGCTTCCATAGAAGCGGTTCACGGGGCGGCTGTTTACACGATCATGCGTTATGCTTTTTCCGTCTGGCTGAGAATCGCCGCAGCTTCTTCTTCTGTCAGCTTGCCTGCCTCTGCCAGGGCCTGTATACGCTGCTCATCCCACAGTCTGGGATAATATTTCTTAGCCAACTCGTACACGTTCACAGTTCCACCCCCGTCATAATGGCCAGAAAGTCCACATCCGCCCGCAGCCGCTCCAATTCCGTAGGTTCAGGCTCCGGCGTGGGTTCCGGTTCCGGCGCCTGGCCGGGGGTCAGCCCCACCAGAATGCCGTCCTGAATGTCCAGTTCGCAGTAGCCGCAGCAGTCCCACGCCGCCTGTTCCAGCTGGGGCGGCACTGCAATCCACCCCTCCAGCCAGCACTCCGTTCGGTGGCTCTGGCTCTGTAAGCCGTGACCGCCGTCCGCTCTGGCCTCGATCTCAATGATAGTCAGCATCCAAATCCCTCCTCATCCATGTTAGTAAGTGATACAACAGTTTGCGCAGCCAAGCCCGTTTTTCCTTCCGCCCCTCCCCCTGCTCCCTCAGCCAGTCCAGCAGCCTGCCGCTGCTCCAGCCATCCGTCCCGAGGGACAGATCAGGCGCACCCGCCTCTACAATCCGTATCTGTCCGCCCCGCACCAGACGAAGCAGCCGCTGTGCCAGCGATATCGGCTTGTGATCGGCAGACGGAACACCTCGCTTTTGATAAGTACGCTTCTCCCGTGTCTCCTCCGGAGGCAGGTCATTGAAGTGGGCCATCAGCCGCTCCTCCAGGCTCTCCAGTCCCCGTACCTCCACCTGTTCTCCCAGGGCCAAACTTTCCAGCCTCTTTAGTCCGCACCGGATGGACCGCAGTACCGACGCATGGTCCACCCCCAGCAAAGTTCCGATCTCCCGCAGGGAGAGCCACTCGCCATAATAGAGATACAGATAGGTCTGCTGCCGGAGGGTGAGCCGATCCAACACCGCTTTCAGTACTTCCGGCTCCCCCAGGTCCACTACCAGAGGGCCTCCCTCCTGGCAGTCCAGCAGCCGATAGAGGAACTTAGCGTCCTCCGCAATCCGTTTTTGCCCCCGTTGCAGCGTGCGGCATACAGTGGAGCGGTTCCGCCCCGCCTCCCGGGCCACCTGGGCCTGAGGATTGCCACCATCGATACCTGCCAGATAAGCTTTCTGGACAGGCGTGATCCCCGTCCGGGCCGTCCGTACCGCCAGGCGCATCTTGTCCTGTTCCGTGGGGCCCTCCGGTGCCTTCGCGCCTTCCATCTCCGCCCAGGTCTTATACTGCATCCTGTCCCACCGCCAGCCGTCCACCCCGGCCCAGGTGGTACCTCGACTGATCTTGTGCCGGGGCATCAGCTCCCGCAGCTGCCGGGCGCAATTCGTCAGATCCTCCTCGGCCCGGGCCAGTTCCAGGCGGAGGGTTTTCTTCTCTCTCCCCTGCGCTCCATCCAGCTCAGTTTGAAGGGCTACCTTCTGCTCCCGCAGTACCTTGATTCGTTCTCTGATCTCACTGGCTCTGCTCATCGCTTTTCCTCGTTGATTCGGGGCGCGGTCAGGTCGGCGGTGGTATATTTTCCGCTTCTGGGCCGGGTGTAGTATTCCTCCGCCAGCTGCCGCAGTTCCCGCATCTCCCGCAGCATCTGCCGCAGCATCAGGATCTCCCGATTGGTCACCTGTCGTTCTGTTCCCTCCTGGCTTTCCAGACGCTGCTTGGCTGCCTCCAGGCCCAACCTCAGCCGGGCGGCCGCCTCCCGATACTGCCCGGATAATTCCTGCAATCTGGCCATCCTGTTCACCTCCTCTTTTCCCGGAGCGGCCGCCCCAGCCCTGTATCCGCCCCGCTCGCTGTTGGAAGAGACTCCATGGTCTCTTCACTTTTAGCGGTTCCACCCCCAAAAGTTGGACGGTTGCGTACACCGAAGAAAAAGATTTTTTGAATTTCAAACTTCCGCCAAAATAAGGAGGCCCTTTCCTGAGATGGAAAGGACCTCTTTACAACTGAGAGAAGGTCGGATATCATGTAGATAACAGGAGAAAGCGCGCTCCTTGGGGAGCCCGCAGGAAGGAAGAACCGTTCATGAAGAAAACCGATCCCCATTATCAAGCTTATCTGCAAATTCTGCGGGAAGAGTTGGTCCCCGCCATGGGCTGCACAGAGCCCATCGCGCTGGCCTACGGCGCGGCGGTGGCTCGTCGGGCCCTGGGCTGCCTGCCCGAAACCGTCTCTGTCCAGGTCAGCGGCAATCTGATCAAAAATGTGAAGAGCGTCATTGTCCCCAACACCGGCGGATTAAAGGGCATCCCTGCCGCTGTCACCGCCGGGCTGGTGGCTGGCAACCCGGACAAAGTGCTGGAGGTTATTTCCGTGGTGACAGAGGAACAGAAGGCAGAAATGACTGACTTCCTCCGCTCCCACCCCATCGGGGTCCATCTGGCCGACACTCCCCTGACCTTCGACTATACCGTCACTCTTACTGGCGGCGGCCACACCGTCACCCTGCGCATCGCCAACTATCACACCAACATTGTGCTGCTGGAGAAAGACGGCGTGAAGGAGATCGACATTCCGGTGGAGGGCGAGCAGGAGACGGCCCTCACCGACCGCTCCATCCTCTCCATCCAGGAGATCGTGGACTTTGCCGACAGCGTGGACGTGGACGACCTGCGTCCCCTGCTGGACCCCCAGATCCAGTGCAATATGGCCATCGCGGAGGAGGGCCTGCTCCACGCCTACGGGGCCAACGTAGGCAAAGTACTCATGAGCACCGAGGCCTCTCTGGAGCGGCGGGCCCGGGCCAAGGCCGCCGCCGGCTCCGACGCCCGGATGAACGGCTGTGAGATGCCGGTGGTCATTGTTTCCGGCAGCGGCAACCAGGGCATCACCGCCTCGGTGCCCGTCATTGAGTACGCCCGCTCCCTGGGCATTCCGGAAGAGCGGATGTACCGGGCGCTGGCGGTATCCGACCTGTGTACCATCCATCAAAAGACCTACATCGGACGTCTGTCCGCCTTCTGCGGCGCGGTGAGCGCCGGAGCGGGCGCCGGGGCCGGTATCTGCTACCTGCTGGGCGGCGGTTACGATCAGGTGAAGCACACCATCGTCAACGCCCTGGCCTTCCACTCCGGCGTGGTGTGCGACGGTGCCAAATCCAGCTGCGCCGCCAAGATCAGTATGGCGGTGGAGGCCGGTATCTTTGGCTATCAGATGTACCAGAACGGCCAGGAGTTCCGCACCGGCGACGGCATCATCAGCGACGGCGTGGAGCACACCATTCAGAACGTGGGCGAACTGGGCCGCCAGGGGATGCGGGAGACCGACCATGTGATCCTGGAAATGATGACCCGGGAGCCCTGCTGAAAATGCGCAAAAAAGCGTCTGCCACGGCAGACGCTTTTTTGCGCTTATATTCGTTATGCCTTTTTCCGTTCCTGTCTGACCAGCTTGACGCAGGCAGCGATGACGCCGAAGAGGAACCAGTAGGTGAACATATTCCGGGGATAGTACCAGGTATACTCGGCCACGCCGATGACCAGGATTCCGCAGAAAGCGGCAATGGCCGCGGCCAGCATACGCTTGACCCGGGGATCCAGCGCGGCACAGAATGCCTTTACGCCGGTTTTGAGCCGCCACAGCAGCAGGGCCAGATAGGCCAGCATCCCCAGGATGCCGGTCTCCCCCCACATCTGCAGGTAATTGTTGTGGGTGTGGACGGGATAGGTGCCGTCGAAGTTGGTGGGATAGGTCTCAAAGACCTTTTTCATCACGTCGGTGCCCAGGCCGACGCCGCGGAACCAGTAGTCCTCCATCAGGTTCCTGGTGGTGTCATAGATGCCGAACCGGTACTGGACAGAGCTGTCGTCACCGGCCCGGAAGATGGTCAGGATCCGGTTGTAGATGGTCTCCGGCAGGAAGGGAATGGCCGCCAGCCCCAGCACCAGGAACACGGGCACCCAGCGCCAGTTCATCAGAGCCAGGAAAACCACCAGCGCAAAGGCCAGGCCGATCCAGCTGGCGCGGCCGAGGGTGGCGCCAATGGCCACCAGTCCCAGAGCCAGAGAGAGCAGGGACAGGAGCTTGCCCCGCCACCTGCAGTTTAGGAAGAGGGCCAGATTCAGGGGCAGCAGCATCTCCAGCTGCTCGGCAAAGTTGTTGGGGTTGTCGAAGAAGGAGTACACCCGGCCCGGCATGCCCTGGTTAAGGGCCATGTCCTGCTGGGAGGCCACGATATCCACGCCGACATAGCCCTGGTAGCAGCCGTAGAGGGCGGCGACGGACAGGCCCACCACCGCCAGGGACACCATGAGCTGGAGCTGTTCATACTTATGCACCGAGCTGACCACCAGCAGGACAATTAGGAAGGCGGTCAGGTGGAAGGCAAAGAAGCGCAGGGACAGGTGGGTGGACAGGGAGCCCACCAGGGCAATGCAGAGGAAGGCCATGTAGATGGTGAAATAGGGCCCCTGGGCGTCCAGCTCCAGCTTGTGCCTGGAGCGGGAGGCACTGCCCACCACAAACAGGCCGGTGAGGGCCACCGCCCCCATCAGGCCGTAGAGGTTGTTCCACCTCTCATGGGGGGCCATGAGCATGACCATCATGAACAGGCCCAGGAACAGGAAGGTACCGCCCCCCAGTGCACCCATCAGGCGGCAGAACAGGCTGCCGTCCCACACCCGCTTCCCCGCCCGGTAGGCGGCCTTGAAGACGGCGCAGGGGATATTGACAATGGCGGTAAACAGGCGGCAGGCGATACTCCCCGGCCAGGCCCGGGGTATGCGCCCCTCCCGCCACACAAAGTTCCAGATGGCGCTGCCGTGGGCCTGGCGGACGGCCCAGTCCTGGAGCCGGTCGCAGGCCCGGCCCAGCACGCTGTTGGCCGCCGCGTTTTTCAGGCCCAGCCAGACAGCCAGGAAAAGGCGGACAAA
>NZ_CAJFGT010000056.1:0-17172 GCF_904377885.1 Flavonifractor sp. An112
CCTATAAGCTGCTGGTGGTCAAGCCGGAGATTCCCAATGTAGCGCCCCCCGATGCGGAGGAATCTGCCGGAATGGAGATGACGGGACCGAAACTGTCCGGCGACCGGAAGGAGGAGTTCTACACCTTCCTGGTGGTGGGACGGGATACCGGCGGCGGCGGCAACACCGACACCATTATGGTCATGTCCTACGACATTCCCAACCAGCAGCTCAATGTGCTGAATATTCCCCGTGATACTATGGTCAATGTGCCCTGGGACGTGAAGAAGATCAATTCCGTCTACAACTGGGCTTCCAACTACGACAGGGATGGCATCGATTATCTGAAGGAGGAGATCTCCTACCTGATCGGATTCCAGCCTGACTTCACCATGGTAGTGGAGTGGGAGGCCGTGGGCGAGTTGGTGGATGCCGTCGGCCCGGTGTGGTTTGATGTGCCCTACGATATGAACTATGACGACGGCACCCAGGATCTCTATATTCATCTGGAGGCCGGCCCTCAGGAGATCGACGGCGACGAGGCCATGCAGTTGCTGCGTTGGCGGAAGAATAACAAGATTGAAAACGGCAAGCTGATCGTCTACGGCGGTTACCCTTCCGGCGATCTGGGCCGTATCCAGACCCAGCAGGATTTCCTGAAGGCGGTTATTGAGACCTGTCTGAACAACTTGACTGTGGATAAGATCCCCGCCCTGGCTCAGATCTTCTTCAATAATGTGGATACCCGCGGCACTCTTACCGTGAATAACCTGGCCTGGTTTGCCCAGGAGGCCATTCTGGGCGGGCTGAGCATGGAGAATGTCAACTTTATGACCCTGCCCTGTGAGGGCGTTTACGTCTATAGCCGGACGGTGGGCAACAAGCAGTCCTATGTGACCCCCATCCAGGATCAGACCCTGGAAATGATCAACACCTATTTCAACCCCTATCTGGAGGACATCCGGTTGGATCAGCTGGATCTGATGAGCGTCAATGACGACGGGTCTCTGTCCTCCACCAGCGGCCATGTGGAGGACACCTATGCGGCTAAGCCTCAGGGCGGCAGCTCCAGCAGTTCGTCCGGTTCTTCCAGTTCGAACAGTTCCAGCGGCTCGGGCAGCTCCAACACAACGACCAAGCCCAGCAGCACGCCCAAGCCGGAAGTGACTTCCACGCCCAGGCCCAGTAACAGTCCGGCAGCCAGTGCGCAGCCCTCCGCGACCCCGGCTTCCACACCCAGTCCCACGGCCAGTGCGCAGCCCTCTGCGACCCCGGCGCCTACCCCAACTCCGGCCCCTACGCCGGCAGCCACACCCGCTCCTGAATCGACACCGGAGATTGGTCCGGGCATGGAGCCTGTGGAGTAAAGGAGAGATTTTATGTTAACACCTAAGGAAATTGCCCTGCTGGCCGCCAAAGCGCTGGACAGTAAGAAGGGCCTGGATATTAAGGTGCTGGAGACCGGTCATCTGACCACGCTGGCCGACTATTTCGTGCTGTGCTCCGCCACCTCCACCACCCAGATCAAGGCCCTGGCCGACGTCTGTGAGAAGGAACTGAAAGACGCCGGCGAGCCTCCCCACCATGTGGAGGGCCACCGGGGCGGCATCTGGATTCTGCTGGACTTCTCCTCCGTGGTGGTCCACATCTTCAACGAGGAGGCCAGAGAGTTTTACGATCTGGAGCGCCTGTGGAGCGACGCCACCCCTGTGGACCTGTCCGGTGTGCTCACGGAAAACTAAAGCAGTAAAAAAGTGTCGCGGGATTTCCCGCGACACTTTTTTATTTTATGATGACTGGGCTGGAGGTCCACTCCAAGCCGCAGGGCCTGGGTATAGGGAAGCACAGACCGTACAGGTCGGTGTATCGGACTTCCGCCTCAAAGAGCTGGCGGGCCGGACCGGTCAGGTCCCTGGCCTGAGCGGGCTTGGTCAGAATGGGGAGGGGACAGGTTCTTTTCATCTCCTTCAGAAGTGCCTGTCCCCGGCTGTTGAGCCCCAGCACCCGCACATAGGGGGGCAGCGCGGGACGATCCGTGGTCAGCCCCAAAAAGGCGGACAGAGCCAGCCGCCGGAGTCGGGCGTGGGTATAGCGCTTGGTTTTGGCAAGGGAGTAGAATTCATCCAGGGAGAGGGCCTGTCGGGCGGCGCGGACCAGACGTTCCGGCAGGCCTTCTGCCGCGCCGCTGTCGGGGAGGGCGGCCCAGTCTGAGGCGTCCATGGTGCGCAGTTTGGCCAGAATGGCCCGCTCGATATGGGACAGGGAGGATATCGCCCCCATCTGGTCCAGAGCGTTGGGGCGTACCAGCAGGGCGGCTTCCTCTTGCTGTCCGCTCCGCAGTAGTCGCCGGATCTGGGTAGCGGAAGCGAAACCCTCCACCGTCCGGCTGCTGTTATGCTCCGCCCCCCGGCGGGGTACCGTTACTACCTCCATGGAGGCGGACAGATGGCGGAGGGCCCGCAGGTATTCCACCCCCAGGTTGTTGTTTGGGGTGGACAGGCAGGAACAATTTGCAGCCTCCTGCCGGGCGGCGGGAAAGGACAGCCCCTTGCCCAGAGCTGCCCGCAGCCTGGCAGGGAAGTCCGGGGCATCCAGAGCCTCCGCTGCCTGGCGCAGTTCATCAGCGCTGCCGCACTCGCTGCCAAAGGAGAGGGTATCTACCACCCCGGTGGCAGCCAGAATCGACACCGCTCCCCGGGCAAAGGCCTCTGCTGAGGCCATGGCCCAGGGGGTGGGCAGCTCCAGCACCAGATCGGCGCCCCCCTCCAGAGCCAGTCCAGCACGGGTCCATTTGTCCGTAACGGCGCAATCCGCCCCCTGTACCCAGTGGCCGCTCATGACGCACACCACCGGCCGGTCCTCCTCCAGCAGGCGGCGGGTCTGGGCGATGTGCCAGGCGTGGCCCAGGTGGAATGGATTGTATTCCGCAACGATGCCTACAGCGGTCATGGCTTTTCCTCCAGAACGAGAGTAAAATTTCTCTCCCTTTCAGTCAAAATGTGGGTTGTTCTTTGTGAAAAAAAGGGATAAAATAAAACTGATATGTTTCTGTTATTGTACTACGGGAACGCCTGGCTCTCAAGCCATAGTTTATCAGGAAATGTAAGGAGAGATGGAACCATGAAAGTTCTGGTCATCAACGCTGGCAGCTCTTCCCTCAAGTATCAGCTCATGGACCCCGCCACCCGTGAGGTGCTGGCCAAGGGCCTGTGTGAGCGCATCGGCATCGACGGCCGCCTGACCCATAAGGTCCCCGCCAAGGCCGCCAAGTATGAGTTCGAGATCCCCATGCCCACCCATGCCGAGGCCATTCAGGCCGTGCTGGACGCTCTGCTCTCCAGCGAGCACGGCGTGATCAAGAGTGCCTCCGAGATCGACGCTGTGGGTCACCGCGTGGTGCACGGCGGCGAGAAGTTCGCCTCCTCCGTGCTCATCACCGACGAGGTCATGGCTGCTCTGGAGGAGTGCATCCCCCTGGCCCCTCTCCACAATCCTGCCAACATCACCGGCATCCGTGCCTGCCAGAAGGTCATGCCCGGCGTGCCCATGGTGGGCGTGTTCGACACCGCCTTCCATCAGACCATGCCCGCCAAGAGCTACATCTATGCTCTGCCCTACGAGTACTATGAGAAGGATAAGGTCCGCCGCTACGGCTTCCACGGCACCTCTCACCGCTATGTTTCCGCCCGGGCTGCCGCTATGCTGGGCAAGCCCATTGAGGAGCTGAAGATCATCACCTGCCACCTGGGCAACGGCTCCTCCGTGACCGCTGTGGACTGCGGCAAGAGCGTGGACACCTCCATGGGCTTCACCCCCCTGGCCGGTCTGCCCATGGGCACCCGCTCCGGCGATCTGGACGCCGGCATCATGGAGTACCTGATGAACAAGTATGGCTACGACATGAAGGAAATGATGACCATCCTCAACAAGAAGTCCGGCGTGCTGGGTATCTCCGGTGTGTCCTCCGACTTCCGCGACATTGAGAACGCCGCCGAGGAGGGCAACAAGCAGGCTGCTCTGGCTCTGGAGGCCTTCCAGTATGGCGTGAAGAAGCTCATCGGCGCCTATGCTGCCGCCATGGGCGGTGTGGACGCCATCGTGTTCACCGCCGGCGTGGGCGAGAACGATGCCAACACCCGTATGGCCGCCGCTTCCGGCCTGGAGTTCATGGGCGTGAAGATGGACGCCGAGGCCAACAACGTCCGTGGTAAGGAGACCGTGATCTCCGCCGCCGACTCCAAGGTGAAGGTCCTCCTCATCCCCACCGACGAGGAGCTCATGATCGCCATGGATACCGCCGCCATTGTGGGCAAGTAAGGAAAACAGAATATCGTTCCATTCAAAGGGGCGCTGCCATACAGCGCCCCTTTTTGCGTCAAAAACGGGAAAACGGCAGGATCGCGTTGCTGCCGCCCCTATTCTTTTAGAAAAATTTCATCTTTTTTTTATGGAAGCTTTGGGAAGGGTCTGCTATCCTGTCTGACGGAATGGTTGGGAACAAATTGTGAATTCTGCGCCCGCCCTGTTGACATATGACAGCTTGTCGGATTAAGATAATACGACAGGTTGTCAGGTCTGGAGGGAAGCACTGTGCCAAGTATGACCTTTTTTCATCTGCCGGCAGAAAAGCGGGAGCGCCTGCTGGCGGCGGCCCGGGCGGAATTTGTCCGGGTACCTTATGAGGATGCCTCCATCAACCGGATGATCCGGGAGGCGGGCATTCCCAGGGGCAGCTTCTATATGTACTTTACCGACAAGGAGGACTTGTTCCGCTATCTGATGGAGTCCTATGGCCAGCAGCTGGTGGAGCAGGTGGAGGAATGGCTGGACCGGGACGGCGGCGATTTGTTTCAGGCCTTTCTGGACCTGTTTGACTATCTGCAGGCCAACCGGAACAGCGATGATTTCCGGGAGATGGCGGCCATCCTCCGCCGCAATCAGCGGCTTCAGCCGGGATTGATCCTCAACCGGCAGGGGCCCTGCGCCATTGTGGACCGCCTGCGGGACAAGATTGATCTGTCTCGTTTGGATCTGCGCAGCGAGACTGATCTGCCTGATCTGTTTCACCTGCTGATCTCCGCAGTGGCGGGGACCATGCTGACGGCAGAGCAGGACGGCGGCATGGAGCAGGCCAGAGCCAGGCTGATTCGTATTTTGGGGATCTTACAGCGGGGCGTAGCTGCAAAAGAGGCTGTGCCCGGCCGGGGACAGCAATGAAAAGGAGAAACGACCATGGAAGCAACCCAAGTAAAATCGGAAACCACAGCGGCGCCCAAGGAGGATCAGAAAAAACTCCCGGAGTTTAAGGCGCCCAAAAAGAAGCGCAAGTGGGTCAAGCGGGTGATCGCCCTGGTGGTGATCGTGGTGATCATTGCCTTCCTGCTTTCCCGCTGTATGGGTGCGGGCAAGCAGATCATCAGCAGTGCCTATTTGCCCTACACGGCCTCCATGCAGGATATGACGGTGTCCGTGTCGGGTACCGGTACCATTGAACCCATCCAGTCCTACAACGTGACCACTCTGGTCAGCGGCGAGATTCTGGAGGCCCCCTTCGAAGAGGGACAGACGGTACATAAGGGCGACGTGCTCTTCCGCATCGATGCCAAGGATGTGGAGAACAACATTGAGCAGCTCCAGCTCAATGTCCGCTCGGCTCAGCTCACCCTGGACGATCTGCTCAAGACCCAGAGCGACAACCAGAAGGACCGGAACATTACCGCCAAGGACGCCGGCGTTATCACCGAACTGCACGTGGAGCAGGGGGACACCGTTACGGTGGGTACTGTGATCGCCGACGTGCTGGACCGGGATCACATGAAGCTGAAGGTACCCTTCCATGCGGCGGACGCCGCCGGCTTCTATGTGGGACAGACCGCCACGGTAACCGTGAATGGCACCGGTTCTACCCTGACCGGCACAGTGGCTGAGATTGCCGCCACCGATGAGGTGGGAGCGGGCGGCACTCTGGTGCGCCAGGTAACCATTCAGGTCAACAACCCGGGTGTGTTGTCCGAGACCAGCCAGGGCACGGCCTCCATCGGCGGCGCGGCCTGCGCGGCCAGCTCCAACTTTACCTATGCGGCCTCCGCCCAGATCACAGCAAAGGCCTCCGGTGACCTGGATGTCCTCAATGTGAAGGAGGGGGACCGGGTCAGTGTGGGGCAGGTCATCGGTGTGATCGCCGAAGCGGATCTGGACACCCAGATCGAAAACGCCAGGATCGCCCTGGAAAATGCCCAGCTCTCCCTGAAAAACGCCCAGGAAAAGCTGGACGACTATACCATCACCTCCACCATCGACGGTCAGGTCATTGAGAAGAACCTTGATGTGGGAGACAACATCAACGGTATGTCCAGCTCCGGCACCACCGTAACCTATCCCGCCGTGATCTATGACCGCTCCCAGCTCACCTTTGAGATGGATATTGACGAACAGGACATCAGCCAGATCCAGGTGGGCCAGAAGGTGGAGATCACTGCCGATGCTCTGGACGGGCAGAGTTTCACCGGCGTGGTGGATAAGATCAACATCAACGGCACCACCGCCAGCGGACACACCAGCTATCCGGTCACTGTTCTGGTGGATGGCTCTCCTGAAGAACTGTATCCCGGCATGAACGTTTCCGCCAAGATCATTGTGGAAGAGGTGGGCAATGTGCTCGTCCTGCCGGTGGAGGCTGTGGAGCGGGGGAATACTGTTCTGGTGGCCAAAGAGGGCTGCCTGGATGAAAAGGGAAATGTAGTGGATGTCACTGCCACAGAAGAGCGTCAGGTGACCCTGGGCCGCAACGACGACAACTACATCGAGATTGTGGACGGCCTGGAGGAGGGGGAAGTGATCCTGGCTCCCAGCCCTCAGGGGTCCAATATGATGGAAGCTATGATGGGGATGGGTTAAGCCATGGAACACCTCATTGAACTCAAAGACGTCTATAAGATCTACCAGATGGGTGAGGAGACCGTCCACGCTCTGGACGGCATCTCCCTGACGGTGGATCAGGGGGAATTTGTGGCCATTGTGGGCCAGTCGGGCTCCGGCAAGTCTACTGCCATGAATATCATCGGCTGTCTGGATGTGCCCACCTCCGGTACCTATCATTTGAGTGGGGTGGACGTGTCCACCATGGACGACGACCAGCAGGCCGAGATCCGCAACAAGATGCTGGGCTTTATCTTCCAGCAGTATAACCTCATACCAAAGCTCAATGTGCTGGAAAATGTGGAGCTGCCGCTGCTGTATGCCGGTGTGCCCGGCAGCGAGCGCCGGGAGCGGGCCCTTCAGGCTCTGGAACGGGTGGGACTGGCGGACAAGCGGAAGAATCTGCCCAGCCAGCTCTCCGGTGGTCAGCAGCAGCGGGTCTCCATTGCCCGCGCTCTGGCGGGAAATCCGTCGGTGATCCTGGCCGATGAGCCCACCGGCGCTCTGGATTCCCGCACCGGCCGGGAGGTGTTGGGCTTCCTTCAGAAGCTCAACGCAGAGGGAGACACCGTGGTCCTCATCACCCATGACAATTCCATTGCAGTAAGGGCCAAACGCATCGTCCGCCTTCAGGATGGACGAATCATCTATGACGGGGACGCCCACGATCCCAGGGCCGTGGTCCAGCCCGATCTGGAGGAGGAGCACGGCGGAGCCAGGGAGGTGCTGAATCTATGAAGATGGGGCAATCCTTCCGGCTGGCCATCAAGAGCCTGATGACCAGTAAGGTGCGGGCGCTGCTTACCATGCTGGGTATCATCATCGGCGTGGCAGCGGTCATCGTCATTGTTTCCCTGGGCAACGGGATGCAGCAGTACATGAACAGCCAGTTTGAGCAGATCGGTGTCAATATGATCCAGGTGGGGATCTACTCCTACGGCGGAAACCGGGAGGCCACGCCGGAGGACTTCTATGAGTTGGCGGAAAAATATCCTCAGTACATCGATTCGGTGAGTCCCTACCTCAGCGCTACCACCATTGTCCGCCAGGGCGCCCAGGAGTATGAGCGCACCAAGGTCTACGGCGTCAGCGAAACCATGTACAACAGCGAGAAGGGGCAGACAGCTACCGGCGACAAGCTGGAGGAAGGCCGCTTCCTCAGCTATGTGGATGTGGAAAAGAATCAAAAGGTGTGCGTGATTGGCAGCTACCTCAATGAGGATATGTTTGGCGGTCAGGGCCTGGGACAGACCCTGACCATAGGAGGCGTACCCTACACCGTCATCGGCACGCTGGCCCAGAAGGCGGATTCCACTGAGGGCAGCGGAGACGACCAGATCTATCTGCCCTATGGCCTGGTGGAGCAGATCAACGCTACCGGCAGCATGATGGGAATGAGCAGCAACGCCTACCTGGTCACCAGTACCAACAAGGATACCTCCGCCGCCGCCAAGGGTGTCATTGAGAATATGCTCTTTCGCATCTATGGGGACAGCAGTGCCTATCTGGTCATGACCTCGGCGGAAATGATGGACATGATGGACTCCATGCTGGGTGTGCTCATGACCATTCTGGTGGTTATTGCCGCTATTTCCCTGGTGGTGGGCGGCATCGGCATCATGAATATCATGCTGGTATCGGTGACCGAGCGCACCCGGGAGATCGGCATCCGGAAATCTCTGGGGGCCAAGGGCCGGGATATCCGCAGCCAGTTTATCATTGAGGCGGGTACCACCTCCGCCATCGGCGGCGTGATCGGTATCCTGTTTGGTATCCTGCTGGCCAATCTGTTTACCGCGGTGGTGGGAGTGGTGATGAGCGACGCCGAGGGCTTTGCCGCCATTCCCAATCTCAGCGGCATCCTGGTGTCCTTTGGCGTTTCGGTGGGCATCGGCGTCCTGTTCGGTTACCTGCCTGCCAACAAGGCGGCCAAACTCAACCCAATTGATGCGCTGCGGTACGACTGACAGATGGGGATGAACCTCTTGCCTCCTGCCTTCAGGGGGTATATACTTACGGTAACGAAGGCCCGTTTCCGTGGGAAGGAGAAAAAAGATGAAGCATAGACTGTTATCCGGATTGCTAGCCCTGGTTTTGGTATTGGGGCTGGCCCCCGGGGCGCTGGCGGCCCCTCCGGCCGAGGAGGAGGCTGCCCAGGTACTGGCTGCGCTGGACATTATGGTAGGAGATCAAAATGGTGATCTGGCCCTGGACCGTACCATTACCCGGGCGGAATTCACCAAAATGACAGTGGCGGCCTCCACCAGCCGGGATACGGTGGGGGATACGGTGGCTGTCAAGCCCTATCCGGACGTGCCCCAGACCCACTGGGCGGCTCCCTATGTGAAAGCCGCTGTGGACCTGGGCCTGGTTCAGGGCGATCTGTACGGCAACTTCAACCCCGACCAGAAGATCACTCTGGCGGAAGGGGTCACCATGGTACTGCGGCTGCTGGGCTATACTGACAGCGACTTTACCGGCGTTTGGCCCGCAGGCCAGATGGCTCAGTACCGGGCCCTGGATCTGGATGAGGGCGTGACCTGTGGGCAGAGTGAGAATATGACCCGTCGGGACGCTCTGTACCTGTTCTACAATCTGATGGTCACCAAGAACAAATCGGGGGTCTACCACCTGAATGTGCTGGAACCCACCCTGAATCTGGTGAATGCCGCCGGTGAGCTGGACCGGGTGGCTCTCACCAACTCTGCCATGGAGGGGCCGGTGGTGGCCTCCGCCAACTGGCAGGACGCCCTGCCCTTTCATGCTTCCACTGCCACGGTATACCGCAACAGCAAGGCGGCCACACTGGGCAGCATTCAGGAGCAGGATGTGCTCTACTGGTCCAAGTCCATGCGGACGGTGTGGGCTTACTCGGATAAGGCCACCGGTACCCTGGAGGCCCTCAGCCCCTCCGCTTCCGCGCCTACTTCGGTGACGGTAGCGGGCAAGACCTATGCCATCGAGACCACCTCCGCCGCCTATGCGCTGTCCGACCTGGGCAGCTATGCGGTGGGCGATCAGGTCACCCTGCTGCTGGGCCGCAACGGCGGCGTGGCCGCTCTGGGTGAGGCGCCCAGCGAGGGTGCGCTGATTTACGGCGTGATCACCAAGGTGGAAAACCTACCCTATGACGACGGAAACAACGGTACCTATACCGCCCGCACGGTGACGGTGGCGGCCACTGACGGCAGCAGCTACCGCTATCAGTGCAGTGAAAAGAGCCTGGAGGAGGGGGACCTGGTCCAGGTCATCACCGGCGACAGCCAGGTCCAGGTGAAGCGGCTGAGTACCGCCAAGCTGACCGGCAAGGTCAATTCCGATGGCACCAAGCTGAGCAGCTATGTGCTGGCGGATGATGTGCAGATCATTGATACCTATGAATCCCGCACTCCCATCCGGGTCTATCCCAGCCGCTTGGCGGGGGTGGAGCTGACCGGCAGCATGGTGCGCTACTATGCCCTCAACAGCGCCGGAGAGATCAGCCATCTGATCCTGGACGATGTGACCGGTGATCTGCACCAGTACGGCATCATTACCGATGTGAATGAGGTCAATGTGAGCCTGCCCACTGGCGGTTTCCAGATCTCTTCCGCTTACACTTATGATGTGGGCGGTCAGGAGCTGATGTTTGGCTCCGACTCCAAGATCTACAATCTGAAAACCGGTCCCTGCCAGGTCAAGATGGACAGTGATACCAATGTGGAGCGCCTGTACAACCTGAGTGAGCAGAAGCTGGACAGCGTTAGCGTCGGCGGGAACTTTGCCGTGGGGACTGACCGGCGGCAGTATGCCCTGTCTGAACAGGTGGTGGTCTATGTCTATGAAAACGGCGATTATTTGCCCTCCAGTCTGTCCAAGGTAACAGAGGATGGCTATACCCTTACCGGCTGGTACGACAAGAACGAGAGTGCCGGCGGCCGGATCCGCGTGATCGTGGCCCGGTAAGCCTCAGAAGAAAGAAACCCCGCCCCGCGGAGCTTATCTGGCTCTGTGGGGCGGGGGTCTTTAGAATACAGAAATTTCCGCTCGGTGTGTATAACCCCTCTCCGGCCTGTCCAAAATAAGGTCGGAGGTGCTGAAGAGTATGAAAAAATCATTCTACCACCGTTTCAGCGACTTTATCGAGGGAAAGGGATTTTACATCGTCCTGGCTCTCTGTCTTGCGGCCATCGGGCTTTCCGGCTGGTTCCTGTTCTCCTCCCTGACCGGGGAGCAGGAGGAGCAGCCTGTAGGCGGTACAGCCAGCATCACGGTGACCCCTGCCCCTACACCGGTTGCTACTGTAACGCCGGTGAAGCCCACCGTGACCGCTACCCCCAGACCCACGGCCACGGTTCCCGCCGTGGCCGCCACCCCCTCAGCCACAGTCCAGCCCACCCCCACGCCTAAGAGCGCCCCCACCTCTCTCACCTGGCCGGTGCAGGGAGAGGTGCTCACCAACTACAGCGTGGAGACCCTGGCCTATGACGTGACCATGGCTGACTGGCGCACCCACGCCGGTGTGGATATTGCCGCCGCCGCCGGCACGGAGGTCCGGGCTCCCGCCTCCGGTGTGGTGGTTGAGGTGACCGAGGATGTGATGCTGGGCACCACTGTGGTCATCGACCACGGCGGCGACCTGACCACAACCTGCGCCAATCTGGCCTCCGTTCCCACAGTGGAAGTGGGGGATGAGGTGACGGTAGGAGATATCATCGGCTCGGTGGGGAACACTGCCATTGCCGAGAGTGCCCTGGCCAGCCATCTGCATTTCAGTGTGGAGCGGGAGGGCCAGAGCGTGGACCCTATGGAACTGCTGAACGGATAACGGAAAAGAGCGCGCTGCGGAGTGCAGCGCGCTCTTTCTATTGTCAGCGATGCAGCTGATCCCCGGAGCCACGGGTGATCTTGACCACCAGGCCGCTGAGGGCCAGCAGACCGATCAGGTTGGGCAGCACCATCAGGCCGTTGAACATATCGGACAGACTCCAGACCAGATCCACTTTCAGGGTGGAACCTACCACGATAAAGACCACCACGATGACGGCGTATCCCTTGGCCGCCGTCTTGCCGAACAGGGCCTTCACGTTGACCTCGCCGAAGAAATACCAGCCGATGATGGTGGAGAAGGCGAAGAACAGCATACAGATGGCCACAAAGGCGTTGCCGAAGGAGCCAAAGGCGGCGTTGAAGGCGGCCTGGGCCAGGGCGGTACCCTGGAGGGGGCCGTTCACAGGCTGGAGCATACCGGAGGAGATGATGACCAGGGCAGTCAGGGTGAGCACCACAAAGGTGTCGATAAACACGCCCATCATGGCAATAATGCCCTGATCCTGGGGCTTTTCCACCTTGGCCATGGCGTGGGCGTGAGGGGTGGAGCCCATACCGGCTTCGTTGGAGAACAGGCCCCGGGCCACGCCGTACCGCATGGCCTCCCGCACACTCAGGCCCAGAGCGCCGCCAAACACCGCCTGGGGATCAAAGGCGCACACAAAGATGGAGCGCAGGGCGGAGAGCAGGGTCTCGTGGTTGATGCACAGGATGATGATGCAGCCTACAATGTAGAAGAAGGCCATAATGGGGACGATCTTCTCGGTGAAGGAGGCGATGCGCCGCACACCGCCCAGGAAGATAAAGGCGGCAATAACGGCCACCACAACGCCTACCACCAGCTTGGGAATACCGAAGGCGGTATGGAAGGCGTCGCCGATGGAATTGGACTGGACCATATTGCCCATAAAGCCCAGAGCCAGGATGATGGCGATGGCAAAGAAGCCGGACAGGAACTTGCCGAACTTGCCCCGGAAGGCCGCCCGGATGTAGTACAGGGGGCCGCCGGTGACATGGCCGTCGGCGTCGGTGGTGCGGAACCGCTGGGCAAGCACCGCCTCGGAATAGATGGTGGCCATGCCGAAGAAGGCGGACAGCCACATCCAGAAGATGGCGCCGGGGCCGCCGGAATACAGGGCGGTGGCGCAGCCGGTGATGTTGCCGGTGCCCACCTGGGCGGCAATGGCGGTGGTCAGAGCCTGGAAGGAGGACATACCCTCCTTGCCCGCCCGGGCGCCCTTCATGGAGAAGCCGCCGAACAGCCGGCGCATTCCTTCGCCGAATTTACGCAGCTGGATAAAGCCCAGCCGCACCGTAAAGAAAATACCGGTGGCTACCAGCAAAAAGAGCAGCGCATAGTCCCACAGCACGGTGTTGACCGCGCCCACCAGTCCTTCGATCCATTCCATTGTACTCTCTCCTCGTCTCTTGGAATTGCGGCAAAGAAAAGGGCCAAACCGCACACACACTGCGGTTTGGCCCTGAAATACAAGCAGAAAGACATCCGGTGAACCGGATGCCGCTGTTCTTCACTCTGTCCTTTTGCCTGAGAGATTCGTGCCCCATGGGGCACGTTGCACCTTCGGCATCCCCGCTGGGGGGACTTCTCCAGAGCCACATCCATCCACAGTCCTCATTTCCCGGGGGAAACGCCTGAGAGTTTTGCTCCTTCGGCAAGCCGTCGGCTTTTTCCTGTGGACTTCCTTTGTCGCTATGCGGCGGACGAATGTCCGTCCGATTTGATATGCAGAACTATAGCACGGGATGGGGGACTTGTCAAGCCCTTCCAAACGGTCGAAAGAGGGTGGGAAAAAGAGGAAAATCTGCGACAGAAACCGTGCACCTTCTCCCTGCCATCGGGCATATACTGATATGTACATCACCGGGAAGGAGGGAGCCAAATGAAGCAGTACCCGCATGATGACACCATTCAGTCCACCGGTCCCAGCGGAGACGTAGATGATCTGATCTTCTGTACCGATCCGGCCTGGTCCGCCAGCAGCCGATAAAAACCGCCCGCCTTCGGGCGGTTTTTTGGTGCCCCTCTCTTTACATCGGCCCTGCCGTTGGGTATAATAATATGGCTATTTTACGGAAATGAGAGTGGATCTATGTTACAGTTTGATGAATATAAGGTAAAGCTCAACAACCTGCGGCCCGAGCTGGACGAGCTGGAGCAGGCGTTGGGCCTGGAGGCCGCCCGGCGGGAGGCCGAGATGCTGGAGTCGGAGTCCGCCTCCGACGGCTTCTGGGACAACCTGGAGAAGGCCCAGAAGGTGCAGCAGCGGGTGAAGAACCTGCGGGACAAGATTGAGGGCCAGGAGAAGCGCCAGAGCCAGTGGGAGGACCTGATGACCCTGTGCGAGCTGGGCAATGAGATGGAGGACGAGAGCCTGGTGCCCGAGCTGGAGGAGGGCTTTGCCAAGCTGCAGGCCGACATGGAGGAGGCCAAGCTGTCCACCCTCTTCACCGGCGAGTACGACAACTCCAACGCCATCCTTACCTTCCACGCCGGCGCCGGCGGTACTGAGGCCCAGGACTGGGCCCAGATGCTCTTCCGGATGTACACCCGCTGGGCCGAGCGTCACGGCTTCACCTGCAAGACACTGGACTACTTGGACGGCGACGAGGCCGGTCTGAAGAGCGCCACCATCCTCATCGAGGGTGAGAACGCCTACGGCCACCTGCGCAGCGAGCACGGCGTTCACCGTCTGGTGCGGGTATCCCCCTTTGACGCCAATGCCCGGCGGCAGACCTCCTTTGCCGCCATTGAGGTCATGCCAGACCTGCCCGAGGACGCCGACGTGGAGATTCGGCCCGAGGACTACGAGATGCAGGTGTTCCGTTCCTCCGGCGCCGGCGGTCAGCACATCAACAAGACCTCTTCTGCCGTCCGACTGATCCACCATGCCACCGGTATCGTGGTGTCCTGTCAGACCGAGCGCAGCCAGTTCCAGAACAAGGACACCTGTCTGCGGATGCTGCGGGCCAAGCTGGTGGAGCTGAAGATGCAGCAGCACGCCGAGAAGATCTCCGACATCAAGGGCGTGCAGCTCAAGATCGAGTGGGGCAGCCAGATCCGGTCCTATGTGTTCATGCCCTATCAGCTGGTGAAGGATAACCGCACCGGCTATGAGACCAGCAACGTCAACGGCGTCATGGACGGCGATCTGGACGGCTTTATCAATGCCTACCTGAAGGCGGAGGCTACCGGCAACTGGGCGGAGAAATAATCCGCCGAAGGAAAAGGAGAATTTGCCATGCGCAAGGTACTCTATCTGCTCAACTATGCGGGCAAGGCGGGGACGGAGCGGTATGTGGAAACTCTGGTGAAGTACCTCTCGGCCGACGGATTGGTGCAGCCCTTCTTTGCCTATAACGAGGGCGGGCTGCTGGTGGAGCGGCTGGAGGCCATGGGGGTCCCCTGCCGCCAGGTCACCATGCGCCGCCGGTTCGATAAGCAGGCCGCCAGAGCGCTGGCCGACCTGTGCCGGGAGTGGGATATTGATCTCATCCACTGCCACTACCTGCGGGAACACTATACTGCCCTGCTGGCTAAAAAGTACAACAAAAAAATCCGGGTGGTGTACACCAACCACTTTGTGTTGGCCAACGACTTCATCACCCGGCTGTCCAACCGCTGGATGGACAAGCGGCAGGACCAGATGATCGCCGTGTGCAACAAGGGCAAGGAGCAGCTTATTGCCAACGGCTGGAGCGCCGACCGGATCCAGGTCATCTTCAACGCGGTGGATCTGGAAGCCTGGGCGGGGGACCGCTCGGAATCCACCCTTCGCTCCGAACTGGGTCTGCCCGAGGACCGGTTTGTCATGCTGTGCGCTTCCCGCTTTGCTGACGACAAGGGACATAAGTACCTCATTGACTCGGTGAAGCGGCTGACGGAGCTGACGGACAAGCCCTTTACCCTGGTGCTGGCGGGAGACGGCCCTCTGCTGGAACCCTCCAAGGCCCAGGTCAAGGAGCTGGGGCTGGAGGAGCAGGTGAAGTTCATCGGCTTCCGCAAGGATATCAAGAACCTGTACAAGGGCTCCGATCTGTACGTCAACTCCTCTCAGCATGAGGCACTGTCCTTCCTCATCATCGAGGCTATGGCCGCCGGCCTGCCGGTGATCGCCACCGATATGGGCGGCAATTCGGACATTGTAAATGACGAGGCGGGCTGCGGCCTGCTGGTGGCCTATGACGACCCCGACTCCATGGCGGGGGCCATGAAGCGGTTCCTGGAGGATCCGGATTTCAGAGCGGCCTGCCGGGAGAATGCCCTGCGGACCATCGAGGAGAAGTTTGAGATCCACAAGATGGCCAAGGTTACCTACGGTGTGTACGAAAAAGCCCTTCACGACTGATTCCAAGGAGTAAAAACCTGATGTCTATCGCAAAAAACAGCCTGTTTCTTCATTTTTTCCTGGCCTTCTGGCTGGGACTCAGACAGGCCTGGGCGGGCAGTCTGCCCGGACGGGCCTGCGCGGGCCTGGAGCGGTGGTTCACCCGGCAGCTGCGGGGGAGCATTCTCTTCCGTTTTGTCTGGCGGGAGGGAGTCATCCCAAAAGCCTGGCCGGACAGCCTGATCTGCAGGCTGCTCACCGCTATCATCAACATTCCCTGTGCCATCTGTAAGTGGCTTTACAAGATCGGCCGCCCAGTGTGGGACGGCAGCCTGTTCTGCCGCTTCCTGGGTGCCGTGGGCGGGGCCGGATTCTTCTTCCTGGGCCTGTTCATGCTGGTGATGCTGGTGGCCCCCCATGAGATGTGGAACAACACCTATGGTCTGCTGGGCGCGGTTGCGGTCACCGGTCTGTTCGTCATCGGCAGCGCCTCCCGGGCCAAGGATCGGCTGGAGCTGGATACCCTGGGGCCCTATATGAGCATCTATATGGCCTTTATCTGCATTGCCCTGGCCGGGTCCATCTCTACCCGCCTGTCCATGCGCTTCTTTGCCTTCCACATTACAGCCTTCCTGTTGGTGCTGCTGGTGGTAAGCTCCGTGCGGAAGTATGAGCAGCTCCAGCTGATGGTGGCCCTGGCGGTGCTGGGTATCTCCATCGCCTCCATTTACGGCTGCTACCAGGGATATATCGGCGTGGAGGTGGTGGCCTCCCAGCAGGATATGACCGTCAACGCCGGTATGCCCGGCCGGGTCTATTCTGTCTTTGACAACCCCAACAACTTTGCCGAGCAGCTGGTCATGCTGCTGCCTCTGGAGCTGGCCCTCTTCCTCAACTCCCACTGGCGGGGCAAGACACTCTCCCTGCTCGCCCTGTGCGTGGGCGTGGTGGCCATCGGCCTTACCTATGGCCGCTCCTGCTGGATCGGTCTGGCCCTGGCGGTAGTGGTGTTCCTGGCCCTCATCGACTGGCGGTGGGTGCCCCTGTTCATCGTGGCCGGACTGGTGGCCATCCCCTTCCTGCCGGAGACCATCTACAACCGCATTCTCCCCATCACCAA
>NZ_CAJFGT010000057.1:0-16794 GCF_904377885.1 Flavonifractor sp. An112
TCCCCGGCAAAAGGGGCGGATTCCCACGAAAAACGGCCGCCCGGTGGGCGGCCGTTTTTCTCGGAATGACGGGTCTTTGTACGAGCTGCACATTTTGCAGCAGGCCCTTTGTTCTTCACTTGGTTTCAGGCAGGGGAATACGGAACTCCTGGGTCCCCATATAGCCGGGGGCGATTTCATATTTCTCGAAGAATACCACCGGGGTGCCGTCGGCGTCCAGATAGAAGGACTGATCGTCGGCGATGGATTCAAAGCCTCCCTCCCCCTGGAGGAAGTAGAGGTTATCCGGGTCCTGACTGCGGCGGTCGATCTCGGCGGAGATGGCGGCATTGGCAATCTCCTTGTAGTCGGGGCCCAACAGGTCCCGGAGGGTGATCTCCCGCCCGGCCTGGATGTCAATGTTGTAGGTGTAATATTCGGTGTAGGCGCTGGCCAGAGTCTCGGTTTTGGTGATGACAAAGGAGAGGTAGCGGTCGTTCTGGCACTTGATCTCGTAGTCCACGCTGATGACGATGGGCATAAAGTCGTCGGGGTTGCCGCCGGTGGCCACATAGGCCTCCCTGGTGTCCCGGGCCCGGTCCTCCGCCTCCTGGAGGATCTGATCGATGCGGGTGGAGATCTCGGTATTGACCCGCTGCTCCAGATCGGTGTCGCCGGCCAGGTCCAGGGCGGGCAGGCGCACATCAATGAGATGGTCCCGGTCCTCCACGGTGTACTGGGTGACGGTGAATACCCGGGCCAGATCGCCCAGTACCGGTACGTCGGCCACGGCCTGGGCAAAGGTAGGGTTGACGTTGACCAGCAGCACAAAGCAGGCGCAGGCGGCCAGTCCGGCGGACAGGCTCCGCCGCAGGCCACGGTGCTGTCGCCGCTTTTTCTCCCCCGCCCGCAGGGCGGAGGCAACGGCAAATTCCAGTTCCGGGGGTGTATCGGTGTTCCGGTACTGCTGCCTGGCCTCTTCCCACAGATCCTTCATGTGGTTACCTCCTCTCCGGTGAGATCCCGCAGCTTGCGCAGGCTTTTGTACAGGCGGGATTTGACGGTGTTCAGGTTGGTGCCGGTGATGCGGGCGATCTCCTCCAGCTTCATGTCCTCAAAAAAGCGCAGTTTGATGATGGCCTGCTCCTTGGGGTCCAGCCGGTCGATGGCGGCGTACAGGTCCAGCAGCTCCGCCGGATCGCTGGCGGGGGCGGGCCCGTCGGCCACCGCCACCGACTCCTCCAGAGGGACCAGCCGCTTGCTGCGACGATAGTGGTTCATGCTCTCATTGAGCAGGATGCGGTAAAACCAGGTTTTCAGGTACTCCGGCTGCCGGAGGGAATCCGACTTGGACAGGGCCCGGACGATGCTCTCCTGGACCACATCCAGGGCAGCGTCCCGATTTTTGACATAGCTGAACGCCAGGCGGTAGAAATCCTCCTGGTGGGCGATAATATACTCGTTCAGCTGCTGCCGGATGTTGTTGTCCAATGCCGGGGTACGCTCCTTTTATTGGGCCGCTGTCTGGCCCGCTTGATAGGCCTCCGGGGTAACGGTGTGGCACATGAGATATTCCAGCCACTTTTGATACCAGGCCTTGGTGAAATGGACCCCGTCCACGGTGGCCTCGGCGGGCAGAATGCCGTTTTCGTCACTGAGGGCGGTCTTGACATCTACCAGGGCTACCTGGCACTCCTCCGCCAGCTTGGGAAACACGCTGTTAAAGTCGGCTACCCGGTCGTTGTTCACATAGGAGGGCTGGTTCTTCTGGGCGCAGATCTCCGGGTTGACGGGCACCAGATTCTGCAGGTAGATAATGGCGTCGGGCTGGGCGGACTTGACCTCCTCCAGGAAGGACTTGAAGGCCTTATAGAAGCTGTCGGTGCCGGGATAGCCCAGCTCGTTGACACCCAGGGAGATGTAGATCTTCTTGTACTGGGGGCCCTTCTCCAGAGCCTCCACCACGGTGTACTTGCCGCCGTTCATCTCCACCACCTGGCGCTTGCTCATGTCGAAAATGTTCAGACCCTTGTAGCAGTAGAAGGTGGCGCCTTTAATGCCGCTGTAGATCTGCAGGCCGTCGGTGCGGGAGTCGCCGATGAACAGGGCGTCGGAGAAGTAGTCCATCTCCACCGGCTCGGACTGGGGCACCGGCTGGGTGAAGTCAAAGACGGCTGCGGGAGAGGGCACAGGGGTGGCGGTGGGCGTGGGCTCCACAGCCGGAGACTCCGACGGGGCGGCGGAGGGCTCGGTTACCGGTGCGGAGGGAGTGACCTCGGGCTGCACGGAGGGGGTAACCTCGGCGGCGGGGGGAGCGCTCTTGCCCGCGGAGGGGATGAGCAGCAGACAGACGCATACCGCTGCGGCGGCAATGAGCAGGGGCAGGGTGGCGCCGGGGCCGTTTCTCTTGTTTTTCATACGTTTGGGATGATAGGACTGGGACAATGAAGACACCTCGATCTGTATAAACTGGACCCGGCCGGGGGTCTTGTGTTTGCATCTGTTAGACGGCAGGGGCCAGTGAAAAGTTGAGGGAAAGCCAGTTTATTTTTTCAGAAAAAACGCCGGGGTATCCCCGGCGTTTTTGGGTGGGACTCAGTTCAGGCTGTCCAGCACGCTGCGAGCGGCGTCAGCGTCGGCGGCCACCACCAGCAGGGCGGTGTTGCCGGTCTGCTCCACGATGGCGTGGTTGAGCTTGTCCACCTCTCCGGGCATATAGCTCTCCAGGGCGGTGATCTGATCGCTGACCCGCTTATCCAGGGCCTCCTTGGCGGTTTTGGCGGCGGCCTCGTCAGTGAGGGTGAGCACGGCGATCTCCTCCGCGCCCATGGACAGGGAGGTGTAAACCACGCAGTCGGTGATGGTGGAGGCGTCAATGCCGTACATGGTGGCGGCGGTGTCCTTGTCCAGGGTGTCCAAGGTGTCGCTGAAGGCGTCGGATTCCAGCAGAGCCTTGGCGGTGGCGGCAGGGTCATAGCTCTTGGCGCTTCCACCGCCTCCGCAGGCGGAAAGGGTCAGGCACAGGGCAAGCACGCCGGGCAGCAGTCGGGTCAACAGGTTCTTCATGGTTCTTTATCTCCTTCCATATCATCCGCATGGGTCTGTCCGGCCTGGTAGATCGCCGGGTCCACGGTGTGTTCCATCAGACAGGTCAGCCATGTTTCATACCAGGGACGCTTGAAGTGGATGCCGTCCGACGTGGCGTCGTCCGGCAGGGGGCCGTCGGCGGTGAGGGCGCTGTACACGTCCACCAGCACCACCTGATGCTCCCGGGCCAGCTGGGCAAACAGCTGATTAAAGGCCTCTACCCGGGCGTTGGTGATGCAGGAGGCCTGACCGTAGGCCTTGCATTTGGCCTCGTCCACCGGGGCCAGATTTTGCAGATAGACCACGGCATTGGGCTGAAGGGCCTTTACCTCCTCTATAAAGACGCCGAAGGTGCGCAAATAGTTTTCCTCATTGTAATAACCCAGCTCATTCATACCGAAGGCTATGTAGACCTTGCCGAACTGGGGACCCTTCTCCAGGGCTTCCACAATGGAATAGTCCTGTCCGTCCAGCGTCACCAGGCCGGGATTGTTCACCCCGAAAATACTCAGTCCGGTGTAGACGTAGAAGGTGGCGCCCTTGACGCCGCTGTACAGCTCCAGCCCATGGGTGCGGGAGTCGCCGATGAACAGGGCGTCGGAGAAGTAGTCCATGTCCACCGGATCGGTCTTGGGGGCGGGCTGGGTAAAATCAAAGGCAGGTGTAGGGGTAGGTGTAGGCGTGGGAGTGACGGTGGCCGTGGGGAGGGGATCAGCGCCCTCCGCCGGGGAGCGGCTGAGCACCGGAACGGTCACCAGAACCACACCCAACGCAATGGCCGCCAGCACCAGGGGCAGACGGCGGCGGGGCGGCGGAGAGGAGTTGCCGGTAAGCTGGGAATAGAGCGAGCGGGACAAACAAAACACCTCGTTTGAAGTTTAAAAATCAGGGCCGTCCAGCACCAGCGGCAGCAGTTCCTCCAGCCTGGCGATCTCCCAGGTAGGGGTAACGGGGCCGGGATTGGGCAGATGGCGGGGGTTGTACCAGGCGGTATCCAGCCCCATGGCGGCGGCGCCGCCGATGTCGGAGGTCAGGTTATCCCCCACCATCAGGGCCCGGCTCAGGTCGGTGATGCCCAGGGCGTCCAGCACCGGTCGGAAGAAGGCGGGGCTGGGCTTGGAAGCGCCGATCTCCTCGGAGATAAAGAGATGGGGAATGAGTTCTTTCAGGGGGGAGCGGTCAAACCGGCCCCGCTGGGCCCGGGCCACGCCGTTGGTGAGGATGGCAAGAGTGCAGTGCTCCCCCAGGGCCCGGCAGACCTCCAGGGCGCCGGGGAGGAGAAAGGACTGCTCGCCCAGCCGGTCCAGATAGGTCCGGTTGAGGGCGGCGGGGTCGGCGTCCACCCCCAGGGCGGCGGTGAGCCGGGCAAAGCGCTCCACCACCAGCCACTCCCGGGTGGCCTCCCCCCGGTCCAGCATGGCCCACAGGGCGCTGTTGATGGACACATAGAGGGCCTCGGTCTCCGGGGGACAGGGGATGGAGAAGGACTCCAGCGCCAGGCGCAGGGCCTGGTGCTCCGAGCGGTCAAAGTCGAACAGGGTATTGTCTGCGTCCAGCAGGACGAAATCGTAGCGTCTCATGGGTGTTTGCCTCCTGACAGGCCCCGCCGGTGATTCTGGTAGTTGGTGACCAGGCGGGCCAGGGAGGCCACCATCAGCACGCCCACCGCCAGGGCTCCGGCCAGGCCCAGGGTGTGGAGCAGAGACTCCAGGAACAAGGAGGTCTCCCCGCTCATGGCGTGCTCCATGGTATAGTAGATGCCGCCGCCGGGCACCAGGGGAAAGAGGGCCACCAGCAGATAACTGGTCACCGGGCACCGGCGCAGACGGGCCATGATCTCCGACCAGGCGGAGATGGCCAGGGCGGCGAAAAAGGACTGGATGATGTCGCTGTGGACCAGGGGGGCGGCCAGCAGATAGACCAGCCAGCCAAGAGCCCCGCCGCCGGCGCAGATGAGCATACCGGCGGCTCCGTGGATGTTGAACAGCAGGGAAAAGCCGATGCAGGCCAGGAAGGCGTAGATACAGGGCAGATAGTAGGTAAACTCTTCCATGTCAGCCTCCCATCAGCATTCGGATCAGGCCCAGGGCCAGAGCGGTGCCCAGGGCGATGGCCGCTCCGATGAGCAAGGCCTCGGCGGCCTTGCTGATGCCGGCCACCATGTCGCCGGCCATAATATCCCGCATGGCGTTGGTAAAGGCAATGCCGGGCACCAGGGCCATCAGGGCGCCGATGATGATGCTGTCGGAATTCTGGCCAATGCCGGCGGCAGTAAGGGCCAGGGCCACAAAGGCGGACACCGCCGCGCCGGCGATGGTTTTGAAAAAGAGGTTGGCCCCCAGCTTGGAGGTGAAGGCCATACACAGGCAGATCACCATGCCGCAGAGTCCGCCGCACAGACCGTCCCATACCGAGCCGCCGTAGAACAGGGAGAACATCCCGCAGCCCAGGAAGTGGGCCAGCAGCTGGACGGGCAGAGAGTAGACCTTGTGGGTGCGCTCGATTTCCCGCATACTGTCCAGGGCCTCCTCAAAGGGGGGCGTCTCCCGGCACAGGCGGCGGCACAGATCGTTGTACCGCTCCAGCAGGTAGATGTCGGTGCCGTGGTTGGGCATCCGGCGGATCTGGGTCATAGGTTCCCCCTGGGGAGAGGTGAGACTGACAATGATGCAGTTGGGGATGGCAAAGACCTCCCCCCGCTCGGCCCCATAGGCCTGGAGCAGGCGGCTGATGGACTCCTCCACCCGGTAGATCTCCGCTCCGCTGAGCATGAGCCGGAAGCCCATTTCGCTTACGATTTCCAGCAGCTCGTTGTAGTCCGGCTTCAACGGGGAGACCTCCTTTCTGCAAAAAAGCGCGGTGTTCCGGTGGACACCGGTTTACAGCTTATCACATTTCCCCCGGGATATCCATACCTTTCTCAGAAATATTACGCCCCCCTGAAAAAAGGGAAGTATTGAATGTAAAAATAGGATTTGGTACAATAACGGTATCAAGAAAGAGAGGAAAGAGAGGTGGTCTTATGCCGCCCAGGGAAAAGACGCCTGCGGAAAAAGCAGCGGAAAAAGCCCGTATTCTGGACGCCGCCCTGGACATCCTTGCGGCCGACGGCTATGAGGGCCTGACCATGCGCCGCCTGGGGCAGAAAATCGGCGCCTCAGCCACCAAGATCTATCTCTATTTTGTCAACAAGGATGAGGTATATCTGTCGGTGGTGATTGAGGGCTACCGCCAGCTGTGCGACAGTCTGCGGCAGGCCATGGAAACCGTCTCCGGCGGGGAGGCTCAGTTTGACGCCTTCCTGCATACCTATCTGGAGTTTGCGTGGAGCCACCCCACCTTTTACGAGGTGATGGCGCTGAAAAAGGTCCCCATGCAGGCCGATTACGCCGGTACGGAGATGGAGGAGGTGGCCCGGCGGAAGTATGAGGCGGGGATGGAGGTCTTTACCCTCACCCGGCAGGTGATGGAGCACTATCTGAGCGACAAGGGATATACCCTCCAGGTGTCCCGGGACGCGGCGGCCTTCTCCATCATCGTATTTCTCAACGGGCTGCTCAATACCTACTACAACAGGCTGGCTCACACCGTATTTTCCGACCTGGATCAGCTGCTGGGCGACTGCATCCGGCTGTTGAAAAATTCCTTCCGCAACAGCGCGCTGTCGGAAGGGGACCAATTCCAAGACAAATCAGGTGAATGAAGCATGACGGAGGAAGAAAAGATCTTTGCCGGGAAGATGTTCGATCCCCGGCGGCAGGAGCTGAAGGACCTGAAGCACAAGGCCCATGAGGCCTGCCGGAAGTACAATTCCATGGACGAGTACGACCCTGACCGGGGGGAAGTGATCCGGGCCATTCTGGGCCGGGCGGGCAAGGCCTGCTACTTCCAGGGCCCTGTCCAGTTTAACTACGGCTGCCATACCTTTATTGGAGAGAACTTTTTCGCCAACTTCAATTTGATGGTGATGGATGATGCCAGGGTATTCATCGGGGACAACGTGTGCTTTGGGCCCAACGTGTCCCTGATGGCCACCAACCACCCCCTGCCCGCCCAGGAGCGCACCGGCCTGGACGGGGAGGGCCGCACCACCATGGCGGAGTTTGCCCGGAAGATCCACATCGGCAGCGGAGTGTGGCTGGCCTGCAACGTGGTGGTGCTGGACGGGGTCACCATCGGAGACGGGGCGGTGATCGGCGCGGGCAGCGTGGTCACCAAGGACATCCCCGCCGGCTGGCTGGCTTACGGCAATCCCTGCCGCCCCATCCGCCCCATTACGATCGCCGACAGCAAACGGGAGCTGATCCTGGAGGAGGATCTGGACCACTTTGCCTGGAATCTTACAACATAAAAAGTGCGCCGCATCTGCGGCGCGCTTTTTTCAGAAATTGCACCCTTTCCGTCCAGAGTCCTTGCTGAGAAATATCCCACAATCCCCAATTTCGGCGACATGAATGACATCCCGGATCAGATTGTGCAAGGGAAGATGAGCGCGCCTGATTTGATTTGCGGGGGGACGCCGTGCCAGGCATTTTCCCTGGCTGGATGGCAAAATGGGTTAAACGATGATCGTGGGAACCTTACCTTGAAATTTGTGGATATTATTGAGGCCAATGATGCCGTTCGTATGTCGAGAGGACAGGGACGCTGCAAGGTCTTTTGGGAAAATGTCGAAGGAGTATTGGCTGACAAGACCAATGCCTTTGGCTGCTTGGTGTCATCCCTTGCCGGTTTGGACCAAGTCCTGTCTGTAAAGGGCGGGAAATGGCCCAATTCGGGCCTGATTCGAGGAAATATTCGTAATGTTGCCTGGCGTGTTTTGGATGCAAAGTTTTTCGGACTTCCCCAGCAAAGACGCCGCCTTTATGTGATAGCTGGCGGTAAGGACTTCCATCCCGAAGATGTTTTGTTTGAGATCCACGAAAACGAACTTCCCGAGTATCCGCAGTTTCCCTTGACATTTGAAAAAGAAGGGCACCATTTTGAAGTGTTTAGGGCATACACAGATTGCTTGTATTCCGCGTATGGAACAAAATGGAATGGCAATGCTGCCGCATATAACGGCTCGTTATTTGTGGTTCAGGATCACCGCATCCGTCGGTTGTCTCCCCTTGAAACAGAGCGCCTGATGGGATTCCCTGATCATTACACCGATCTTCCGAAAGCAAAAAAGACCAACCGATACCAGAGCACAGGAAATTCTTGGGCTGTACCGGTTGTCCGCTGGATCGGCAATCGCTTGATTCACGAAAACAGGCTTGGAATCAATCTTGAGTCCTTCCAATTTGCGTTATGCACCCGTTCTACCCGCATTTCCGATACCCAGGTTTTTTATGATTTTGGAAAAGACATTGTTCCTTTGGAGAACGGCTTGTCCTTGAATTGTTCTGCAATACCTGAGAACTGTACCTTTGCAGGAATGGACAGCATCGTATCTCCCGATGCACCCGAAGATATTTATATTTCTCCCGTCGGTTGTTTTGGAATCATCCGCAGAAAAAAGGAACGGAATCTGAAAATCAATGCCCGGCTTGAGGAAGTGCTGCTTTCTATCTCATCCCAGATGTCCCCTGAAGAGATTGAAAAAAGATCCCGTGTGCAGCGCCGGGGACGTTTCAGCACACCAAATGAAGCAAAAGAGGCAGAGGTACAAAAATGTGCTGCCTGTGCAGGGGAATAAGAAACTCATAAAAATAGGGCTGGCACCTAAGGTGCCAGCCCTATTTTTTGATGTTTATGGATCAAAAACGGCGCTTCGCCGTCCGCCCCCTCCAAACAGGTTGTTGTACTGTATCTGCTGGTAGTCCTCAATGAGGGCGGCGTAGTCGTTGGTCTCCAGATGGCTGTGGGCCTGCCCGGCTGTGCCCATGTAGCCCACAAAGGTGAGGGCAGGCAGCTGCTGCTGGAGCTGCCACAGATAGCCGTCGTACACCGTGCCCCCGATACCGGCGTACCGCAGCAGATAGAGGCTCAAAAAGTTCAGACTGGTGATCTCCGGGCCCTCCTGGGGCAGGGGGTAGTTGGCCCAGATCACAAAGGGTGTCTCATACTTGCCCATGTACTGATTCATGTTCATCTGGTCCTGGGTGACGCCGTAGGCCTTGTCCAGGAAGCCCTGCTCCACCGAGGGCTGGTGGTCACCGAACATGAGGATAATGGTGGGTTCCTCCTGGTTCTGGAAATACTCCACCAGAGTGCGGAAGGCCTGGTCGGTCTTGTTGGCCAGGGTGAGGTACTGCTCGGCCTGGGGATACTTGCCCGGCTGGTCGGTGAGGGTGACCTGGGCGGGATAGTCCTCGGCGGTGTAGCTGCCGTGGTTCTGGATGGTGACGTTGAACAGGAAGAGGGGCTGCCCCTCCTCCTTGTGCTCAAACTCCCAAATAATCTGCTCAAAGTCGGACTGATCGCTGACATAGCCGTGTTCCATGGTCTGGGCCACGTCCATGTCGTCCACGCACTTGAACTGGTCAAAGCCCAGCTTGGGATAGGCCAGATTGCGCTGCCAGGAGGTGCGCTCACCGGGGTGGAAGGCCAGGGTGTCATATCCCTGGGCCTTCAGCAGGGAGGCCAGAGAGGCGGTGGGCCCCAGCACATACTGCTGGTAGGGAATGCTGCCCGAGGGCAGGAAGGCCATGGTGTTGCCGGTGAGGAACTCAAACTCGCTGGCGCTGGTACCCGCCCCGAATACCGAGGTGTAAGTGTGGCCGAAGATGGAATTGTCCAGGGAGCGGATGTAGTCGGTGACGCTCTCGCTGAGCTGCAGATTGCCGTAGGACTCAAAATCGGCCCAGGACTCGTTCATGATGGCGATGATGTTGGGCTTTTGGACCGACACCGCCGCCGGCTTCAGGGGCTCCACCCCCTCCAGCAGGGTGTCCACGTTCTCCGAAGAGTAGCCCTCCGGCTCTTCCACCTCCAGAAACTCGGTATTGCGGTAAAAGACGGCCAGGCAGCCGCCGGTGCGGTAGGCCCCCGCCTGATCCCACACGTCGGTCTTGACCCCCAGCTTCTCCAGCTTTTCCGAGGGCAGCAGGAAGAGGAGGCAGGCCAGCCCCGCCGCCAGACAGGCCAGCCGCAGGGGCAGGCGCTTCCGGGTGGTGAGCCGCAGCCGGGCCTTGCGCCGCTCCGGGTGGAGGAATACCACCAGGGCGGCCGCCAGAAAGATGGCGACTCCCATCTGCCAGGTGAGGAACAGGTGGTAGTTGCCCGCCACGCTGGCGGCGGTGCCCAGGGCGGAGAAATCCCAGGGCAGGATGGGGGTGCCCCGGAAGGTGTTGACGAAGCAGTTGGCGGCGCCCCAGGACCCGGCGGCGATGTGAATGCCGATGGTGCAGGGGGCGATGCGCCCCACCAGGGCGCACAGCAGCCAGAACAGCAGAGCCACGCACAGGGCGTTGGCCACCAGTACGGGGAAGGTCAGAGCAAAAGGATTGGCTCCGTATGTAAACTGCATGAGCCACACGGCGGTAAAGGGGGTCAAAAGCAGAAAGACCGCCTGCCACAGCCGGTCCTTGCGCAGCAGGGAAAGGATTTGTTCACGGTTCATCATAGTATGGTACTCCGGTCATTTGGGAAGATAGTGTGCCATTATAGCGCAAAAAGCCCAGCTTGTCAAAGCCGACCGGTGAAAAAGAAACGGAAAACGTCCCCCGGTACAGTTTGTACCGGGGGACGTGGCAGATTACAGCACCTTGGACAAAAATTCGATGGTGCGCTGTTCCTTGGGGTTGGCGAAGAAGGCGTGGGGCTCGTTCTGCTCCAGCACATGGCCGCCGTCCATAAAGAGGACCCGGCTGCCCACTTCCCGGGCAAAGCCCATCTCGTGGGTGACCACCACCATGGTCATGCCCTCGTCGGCCAGCTGCTTCATGACTTCCAGCACCTCGCCCACCATTTCAGGGTCCAGGGCGGAGGTGGGCTCGTCGAATAGCATCACCTTGGGCTTCATGGCCAGAGCCCGGACAATGGCGATACGCTGCTTCTGGCCGCCGGAGAGCTGGGCGGGATAGGCGTCCGCCTTCTCCTCCAGGCCCACCCGCTTGAGCAGGGCGGTGGCGGTGTCATCGGCCTCGGCCTGGCTCATCAGCTTGGTGCGGACGGGAGCCAGGGTGATGTTCTTCCGGATGGTCATGTTGGGGAAGAGGTTGAAGTGCTGGAACACCATGCCCATCTGCCGCCGGATCAGGTCGATGTTGGTCTTGGGATCGGTGATGGCGGTGCCCTCAAAGGTGATGGTGCCCTTGGTGGGGGCCTCCAGCAGGTTGAGGCAGCGCAGGAAGGTGGACTTACCCGAGCCGGAGGGCCCGATGATGACCACTTTCTCCCCGGGATAGATGTGCTCGGAGATGTCGTCCAGCACCAGATGGTCCCCGAAGGACTTGGACAGATGTTTAACGTCTATCACTTTGACGCAGCCTCCTTTCCAGAATACCCAGCAGCCAGGTGAAGAGCATGACCATCAGAAGATAGATGATGGCGATGCCCAGATAGGGATACATCACATCGTAGGTCTTGCTGCCGATGGACTTGGCGGCATAGACCAGCTCCTTGCCGCCGATGGCGGAGATCAGAGCAGTATCCTTAAACAGGGTGATAAACTCGTTGCCCAGAGCAGGCAGGATGTTCTTAAAGGCCTGGGGAATGACAATAAAGCGCATGGTGTCCAGATAGTTCAGGCCCAGGGACCGTCCGGCTTCGCTTTGGCCGATATCCACGCTCATCAGGCCGCCGCGGACGATCTCGGCCACATAGGCGCCCGAGTTGATGCCCAGGGTGAGGGTGCCCACCAGGGTGTACTCACGGCTGCTTTTAAAGATGATAAAGCCCATAATCAGCAGCTGGACCATCATGGGGGTGCCGCGGATAATGGTAACATAGATTTTGCAGATCACGTTCAGTACGCCCAGGACGGGGTTGTGCCGGCCCAGACGCTGCTGATCGTGGGTGGTGCGGATTACAGCCACCACAACGCCCAGCACAATACCCAGGATCAGTGCCAAGGCGGTGATCCAGAGGGTGGTCAGCACGCCGTCCAGGTAGAACTGCCAGCGGTCCTCCTCAAAGAAGGCCTTGTAAATGCCCACGAAGGCGTCTTGCCACCAGGGCAAGTCCACGCCGTCTTTCAGCTGCTGTCCCAGGGACTCATAGAGTTGCGCCCAGTTCACAGAGATTCTCCTTTCTTACCTTTTCCGAATACGACCCGAAAAAGGACGGCCCGAAGGCCGCCCTTTTCAGTTGAACACGGATTTGTTGGTTGTCTCAGCCCTCAGCGGGGATATACTTGTCGATGATGGACTGCACGGTGCCGTCCTCAACCAGTTCGATCAGAGCGGCGTTGACGGCGTCCTTCAGAGCGGTGTTGCCCTTGGCAAAGCCGATGGCGTAGTTCTCGTTGGCGAACTCAGTGTCCAGAATCTTCAGACCGGGGTTGGCCTTCACATACTCCTGGGCGGGAGCATTGTCGATAACCACACAGTCCACCTGGCCGTTCATCAGGGCCTGGATGGCAGCGGCGCCGTCGTCATAGGGGATCACGGCGTCCTCGCCGTAGCCGCCGTTCTCGGGGGTGTCGGAGCAGTAGATGTAGCCGGTGGTGCCCATCTGGCAGCCGATCAGCTTGCCCTCCAGATCATCGATGGTGGCGATGTCGGAGTTCTCGGGAACAATGACGACCTGAATGCCGTTGGCGTAGGTGTCGGAGAAGTCCATGACCTCCAGACGGTCGCCGGTCACGGTCACGCCGGCCATGACGATGTCGCTCTTGCCGGTCTGCACAGCCTGCAGAGCGGCGTCAAAGCCCATGTTGTCCACAACCAGCTCCAGGCCCAGCTTCTGGGCGATGGCGTAGGCGATCTCCACGTCGATGCCCTCATAGCCGGTGCCCTCGTAGCCTTCGCCGTCGCCCACCATCTCATAGGGGGGGAACTGGGCGTTGGTGCTCATGATCAGCTTGCCGGCCTCCACGGTGGTGAACTCGCCGGAGGCGGCGGGAGTCTCGGTGTTCTCAACGGAAGGGGTCTCGGTGTTGTTGGCGGGGGTCTCGGCGCTGCCGCTGTTGCCGCCGCCGCAGGCGGCCAGCAGAGACAGAGACATGACTGCGGTCAGGCCCATCAGGGCCAGCTTCTTGAAGTTCTTCATGATGTATTCTCTCCTATTCATTGCGTTTCACGCGATCCTCATTGCGTTCCTTGAATTAGGTATCTCCTATTATACACCGTATGCAAATAAATGCAATATTTATTCATTCGTCAAACCCCACAAAAAACCTGAAAGTTTTCGGTTGGTCTCTCTCTGTCAGGATGGGCGGAATTTGGGAGTCACATAATGCTGTTATGTGAGGAAAATGGCCTGTTTTCAGCACTTGAAAGGGTTTACTTCCTGGAAAGTGATGTGGTATAATGGTGGCGATATGTTCAGATGTGGTTTTCAAAACCAGGAAGGAGGCGGCCCTTTGGAAGAAATTCGTGCCCTGAAGGAGCGGCTGGAGGGAGAGCGGCCGGTGGACTGGGAGGGCTTCCCCGACATCGGGCTGTATATGGACCAGCTTATCAACTATATGCCACGGCAGCTTATCCACTATGGAGAGGGGGAGGCCCTGACCTCTGCCATGGTGAATAATTATATTAAGGATGGAGCCATGCCCCGGGCGGAGGGCAAGCGGTACTCCCGCACCCACCTGGCCTACCTCACCGCCCTGTGCGCCCTCAAGCAGGTGCTGTCGGTGAAGGACGCCGGCCTGCTGCTGGCGGCGGCGGCCCAGGGGCGGGAGCCCAAGGAGCTGTACGAGCAATTCCGCATGGAGCTGGACCGTGCCCTGGATGTGACCGCCGGGTCCCTGGACCCCACCGCCGGGGAGGAGGACCTGCCTGGTCTGGCCCTGGCCCTGGCGCTGCGCAGCTACGCCGACAAGCTGGCCTGCCAGCGTATTCTGGAGCTGCTGCGTGCCAGGCAGCCCCAGCCCGAGAAGGAAAAGAAGAAAAAAGACTGATTTTTTGCAATCAAACTTGAATGATATACTGGAGGTTATCAGAGCTGTGGGAGAATATGTGATCTTGACCGACTCCTCCGCCGACCTGACCGCCGAGCTGGTGGCAGAGTTGGGGGTGGAAGTGATCCCTCTGTCCTTCACCATGGAGGATAAAACTTACTTCAACTATCCGGACAACCGGGACATCGACCCGGCGGATTTTTATGCCCGCCTGCGGGGGGGCGCCATGGCCACCACCGCTGCCGTCAATGTGGCCGACTATACCGAGGCCATGGAGCCCATTCTGAAGGAGGGCAAGGACGTGCTGGTGCTGGCCTTCTCCTCCGGCCTGTCCGCCACCTGCCACTCCGCCCAGATCGCCGCCGGGGAGCTGATGGAGCAGTATCCCGACCGGAAGGTGTATGTGGTGGATACCCTGTGCGCCTCCCTGGGCCAGGGCCTGCTGGTGTGGTATGCCGCCAACCTGAAAAAGCAGGGCAAAACCATGGAGGAGGTGCGGGACTGGACCGAGGAGCACAAGCTCAACCTGTGCCACTGGTTCACCGTGGACGACCTCCACTTCCTCAAGCGGGGCGGGCGCATCTCCGCCGCCACCGCCGTGCTGGGCACCATGCTGTCCATCAAGCCGGTGATGCACGTGGACAATGAGGGCCACCTCATCAAGGTGGGCACCGCCCGGGGCCGCAACGCCTCCCTGAAGGCTCTGGTGGACCACATGGAGCAGACTGTGCTGGACCTGAAGGATCAGGCCATCTTCATCAGCCACGGCGACTGCCTGGCCGACGCCCAGAAGGTGGCCGACGATGTGAAGGCCCGCTTCGGGGTAGAGAGCATCATCATCAACTATGTGGGTCCCGTCATCGGCGCCCACTCCGGTCCGGGCACCGTGGCCCTCTTCTTTATGGGGAGTGAGCGCTGATGGAGGATATCAAGTGGCTGGAGGTGGCGGTGGACACCACCGAGGAGGCCCTGGACGGCCTGTGTGCCCGGCTCACCGCCAATGGCGTCACCGGCTTCGCCATTGAGGATGAGGAGGACTTTAAGACCTTCCTGGAGCAGAACCGTCAGTATTGGGACTATGTGGACGAGGACCTGATGGAGCGCATGAAGGGGGTGTGCCGGGTCAAGTTCTACGTCACTGACGACGCCGACGGCAAGGCCCAGCTGGCGCGCTGGATGGAGGGCATCGATCTGCCCTACACCACCGCCTCCCTGGGGGACAACGACTGGGCCCACTCCTGGCAGAAGTATTACAAGCCCATGACCGTGGGGGAGAAGCTGTGGATCGTTCCCGAGTGGGAGCGGGACCAGACCCCGCCGGAGGGGCGCACCCCGGTGTACCTCAACCCCGGGCTCACCTTTGGAACCGGCAACCACGCCTCCACCCAGCTGTGCCTGATGGGGCTGGAGGAGTATGTGGTCCCCGGCGCACCGGTGCTGGATCTGGGCTGCGGCAGCGGCATCCTGTCCATCGCCGCCATGGCCCTGGGGGCCAGCTCCGCCGTGGCGGTGGACATTGACCCCAAGGCGGTGGACGTGGCCTATGAGAATGCCGGCCTCAACGGCATCGGCAGGGACCGGTACACCGTCCGGGCGGGAGATGTGCTCACCGATCAGGCTCTGGTGAAGGAGCTGGGCGGGCAGCGCTATCCCCTGGTGCTGGCCAACATCGTGGCCGACGTCATCATGCCCCTGTCCGCCAAAGCGGGGGAGTGGATGACCGAGGACGGGGTGTTCCTGTGCTCCGGCATCATCGACACCCGCTCCGGCGAGGTGGAGGCCGCCCTGGAGCGCAACGGCCTGCATATCATCCGCCGCCGGGAGCAAAACGGCTGGGTGTCCCTGGCCGCCAAACGGGCGTAATAAAGAGGAAAAGGACGCACCGCGCCGCGGTGCGTCCTTTTTATGTGGAGGACTGGGGATGATCCTCCTCCTTTAGATTTTCCAGCGCTACTCGGGTGGCCTCAATGACAAACTGGGAGAAGTTACAGTCTGTTCCCTGAATGGCTTTCTCTACCTCCTCCAGAATCTGATTGGGAAAGCGGATGGTTTTGGAGGTGGTGCCGGGAACGGCGGGCAGTTTAAATTTAGCCATAGTATCACCGTGTCTTACATTCATTTTGTCGTCTGTTCCTGTGTCCTATGCTATCAGAATGCAGACCAAGATGCAAATACACTGTAGGGGCGGCCTTTATGGCCGCCCGCCGGTTCTCTGCCGGTCCGAGGGTCGCTCGAGGTGAAAGGATTGCATTTATTTCTGGAATATGATACACTTTTCCGGTACGATTTGAGGTCGCGCCCCGGGGAAAGAGGGCGTTGGGTACGAAAGGGAGTTTCGATGCCTGTGGGGACCTTGAATCAGGCAGACTGAAACGGAAAGGAAGTTTTGTACCCATGGAAATCAACGGCGAGCAGGTCAACGAGATCGTCAACTACGCCGACCTGGGCCTGTCCCCTGAGGTCATGCGCGCCATCGACAAGAAGGGCTATGTCCAGGCCACGCCGGTTCAGGCGGGGGCCATCCCCTACTTTATGGACTGGAAGGACGTCATTGCCAAGGCGCCCACCGGCACCGGCAAGACCTTTGCCTTCGGCATCCCCATGGTGGAGCACATCGACCCGGCCCGGGAAGAGGTCCAGGCCCTGGTGCTGGCCCCCACCCGGGAGCTGGCGGTGCAGATCCAGGAGGAGCTGCGGGACCTGTGCGAATTTAAGGAGGGGGTACGCACCGTATGCCTGTA
>NZ_CAJFGT010000058.1:0-17337 GCF_904377885.1 Flavonifractor sp. An112
AAATAATAATAAAAAGAAAAAGAGAGCTAACTGACTAATCAAAATCAGTTAGCTCTCTTTTTATGAATAATGAAAAAATGTTGCCAAATCGTTGCCACAAAGGGCCTTAACCCTTCAAAAACCCAGTCATTTCAGGCTTTTCCGGGCCTCTGAAATCATTCCCACTCAATGGTTCCCGTGGGCTTCGGCGTCAGATCATAGAGTACCCGGTTGACGCCCGGTACCTCATGGGTAATCCGGTGGGTAATATGCTGCAGCAGGGCAAAAGGCAGATCCTCCACCGTGGCGGTCATAGCATCCACCGTATTCACCGCACGGATGATAACCGGCCACTCGTCAGCCCGCTTGCCATCCCGGACACCAACGCTCTTGATATCGGGAATGGCAGTGAAGTACTGCCACACCTTGCCCTCCAGACCGTTTTTGGCAAACTCCTCCCGCAGGATTGCGTCCGACTCCCGCACCGCCTCCAGACGATCCCGAGTGATGGCGCCCAGGCACCGCACCCCCAGGCCGGGGCCGGGGAAGGGCTGGCGGTAGACCATGTTGTCGGGCAGGCCCAGGGCCTTGCCGCAGGCACAGGCACGCACCTCGTCCTTGAAGAGCATCTTCAGGGGCTCCACCAGTTCAAAGTCAAGGTCCTCCGGCAGGCCGCCTACGTTGTGGTGGCTCTTCACCGCTTTCACTGTCTTGGTGCCCGACTCAATAATATCGGGATAGATGGTGCCCTGGCCCAGGAAGGAGATGCCTTCCAGCTTCCGGGCCTCTTCCTCAAACACCCGGATAAACTCACCGCCGATGATCTTACGCTTCTGCTCCGGATCAGCCACCCCGGCCAGCTTGTCCAGGAACCGGTCCACTGCGTCCACATAGATCAGGTTGGCATCCATCTCATGGCGGAATACCTGGATCACCTGCTCCGGCTCGCCCTTGCGGAGCAGGCCGTGGTTGACGTGAACGCAGGTGAGCTGCTTGCCGATGGCCTTGATAAGCAGGGCGGCCACCACCGAGGAGTCTACACCGCCGGACAAGGCCAGCAAAACCTTTTTATCTCCCACCTGCCGGCGGATCAGCTCGATTTGGTCGGCAATAAAGTTGTCCATATTCCAGTTGGCCTCGGCACCGCACACGCCAAAGACGAAGTTGGACAGGGCCTGCTTCCGGGCCTCGTCATCCTCCGGCCAGGGGGCGTCCCCCTTGTGGTCGACCATCAATACCGGCAGCTCACAGTTATAAATCTCCTTGGAAACGTCAATCTCCACGCCGTCCACCACCCGGTTGGGACCGCCGTTGAGAATGATGCCCTTCACGTTGGGTAAAGCTTGAACCTCTGCCAGGGTAATGTCATGGGGATGAATCTCACTGTAAACACCCAGCGCCCGAACCTCTCGGGCAATTTTGGCGTTCTCCTTGCTGCCAAGGTCCAGGATCAGAATCATGTCCTGCTTCATTGCAGTACCTCCCTGTTCTATGCGCGGTCGGCGGCGGCGCTTTTTGACATTATATCACATTCTCCAGCCTGTGAAAACCTGTCAGCGGCGTTTTGCCAGCTCCTTCCACACCGCCTGGGCAATGACCTCCTGTCCCTCCGGAGACCGAAGAACCTCCAGCACCATGGCCTTGAACTGATCCTTGGCCTGTTTGCTGGAGAAGAGGGCATCCAGCATGGTAGCGCCGCCGCCGCTGGATGCCGACTCCGCCTTGGGCCGCTTGACCGGCGCGGGGCGATATACCGGCTCCTCCTCCGCGGCGGTCAGGCCGCCGCTCATCCAGTCCTCCTGGCGAGTACGATCCCCGCTCTCCCCCCGCAGGTAGAACAGCGACACGCCAAAATAGGCCGCCATCTTCTCCTGCTGGTCTTTAGTTGGGGTAGCACGGCCAGTCTCAAACTTTTCAATGGCGTTTTTGGGAAAACCCAAGGCTGACGCCAGTGCGGGGCGGGACAGGCCCGCCTCGTCCCGCAGGGCCTCAATCCGTTGTGCCATCGTAACCATGTTTTATCTCTCCTTTTTCCAATATGCAAAACGAAAGGGGCCGGATGGCCCCTTTCGTCTGTGTGTGATTTACCGCTGTCCCTTGTCGTAGGGAATACCCTCTGCCTTGGGCGCTCTGGACTTCTTGGAAGTAAAGGCCAGTACGATCAGGGTGATCAGGTAGGGCAGCATCCGGTACAAATGGGGGCTGACACCGATCTCCGCCAGCATAAACACACCGTCACCGTTGATATCGATGCTGGTGTAAGAGGCGGCGATACATTTGAACAAGCCGAACAGCAGGGCTGCACCGGCGATGTTCAGGGGCTTCCAGTTACCGAAGATCATAACCGCCAGGGCCAGGAAGCCGAAGCCTGCCACCTCGCCGGTGGAGGCACAGTTGGCGGTGGTAAGGGCGTACACAAAGCCGCCCATACCGGCCAGGGCACCGGAGATGGTGGTACCGGCATAGCGCATCTTGTACACATTGATGCCCAGAGAGTCGGCAGCCTGGGGATTTTCACCGCAGGAGCGCAGCCGCAGACCAAAGCGGGTCTTGTAGAGCAGAATGGACAGGATGACAAACAGGATGATGCAGATATAAGTGGCCAGATAGGTCTTATCAATGAAGGTGGAGCCGAAGAAGCCCATCTCCTCGCTGCGTCCGTATCCAAAGAAGCTCTTTTTGATCATGAAGTAGCTGGCCGCGTCGCCCTCCGCCATCTGCAGGGTGTTCTGGTTGGCCACGATGCGGATGAAGAAGAGCACCAGGGCGGGAGCCAGCAGGTTCAGAGCGGTACCGCCAATCGTCTGGTCAGCCTTCAGATTCACAGATGCGAAGGAGAGCAGCAGGGAGAAAATGGCGCCCAGCACCGCGGCAACTACCATAGCCAGGATCATAAAGCCCTGGAGGGCTACCCAGTCACCGGCAGCCTTGGCATCTACATAGAAGCCAGCCTGCTGCATCAGCCGCACAAACAGTACGCCAGCAAAGGCACCGAAGATCATAATACCTTCAAGGGCCAGGTTGATGATACCGCTGCGCTCGGCGAACACGCCGGCCAGTGCCACGATCATCAGAGGCACGGCATAGATCAAAGTCTGCTGAATGAGGAACGTCATGCTTCACCGCCTCCTTCCTCCACAGCGGCGCTGTCCGGGGGCGTATCCGGCGGCGTGCCCGGCGGTGTATCCGCCGGAAGCGGCTCTGTGGTTGCGGCCACCGTCTGCACCTTGGCATTCTTACGCTTCTTATGGCCGCTGATGAGCATCCGGATCACCAGAGAGAAAGCGCTGAGGTAAACGATGATGGCAATGATTACGTCGGTAATATATTCGTTGTAGGCGGTCAGGTTGGTCAGCTGCAGGCCCACAATATCCAGCATGGACATGAAGCAGCCGGCAAAAATAACGCCGATGGGATGGCTGGCCGCCAGCAGGGCCACGGGGATACCGTTAAAGCCGGTGGCGGGCAGGGTCTGGTAAGCAGAGGTCCAGTAGAACTCGGTGTTACCGGACAGGTAGTACAGGGAGGCAGCAGCACCGGACAGGGCACCGGCAATAGCCATAGACAGCACGATATTGCGCTTGTCCGCAATACCTGCATACCGGGCGGCATGGCGGTTGGCGCCACAGGCCTTCAGCTGATAGCCCAGGGTGGTCTTGGTCATAAGGATAAAGATCAGGATGGCAATGATGATCGCCACCACAATACCGCCATTGACCTGGGAACCGGGGAAGATCTTGTCCAGCCCCAGCTTGGCCGTCTGCACACCGTTAAACGAAGTCTTATAGATATAGGCCGTCTTGGTGTTCTCCACATGGTTCTGGAGGTTGGCAAACAGGCTGCCATTGTCAAACAGCCAGGTTACCAGGTTGGCGGCGATCCAGTTGGTCATGATACAGGCCAGCACCTCATTGATGTTGAGGAAGGCCTTGACCAGGCCGGGGATACAACCCCAGATGGCACCAGCCAGGCAGCCGCCCACAAAGGCGATCACCCACACCAAGGGAGCAGGCACCACGCTGGTGGGGATAGACAGGGCCAGGATCAAAGTGGCCGCCGTACCCATCAGATACTGACCGGGTGCACCGATGTTGAACAGGCCGGTCTTGAAGGCCACTGCCACCGAGAGACCGGTGAGGATCAGAGGCGTAGCCCGGAAGAGCATATTGCCCATGTTGGTGGAGTTAAATCCGAACGTAAGGGCACCAGCCGCGCTGCGTCCGGTGCTGAACAGGCCGCCGAATACCAGCTGAACGCCCTCCAGCGCACCCTTAATCCCCAAGCTGGGGTTGAAGATACCGACGATCAGGATGATGATGGCGCCCACTGCCAGGCCGATGAGGATGGCGATCAGCGAAGCCAGCACCGATTTGGTACCCTCTTTTTGTAGTAAGGTGGAACCTCTCTCTTTCACGCGCCTTTCCCCTCCTTCTCTGTCCGCTTGGCGCCGGCCATATAGAGGCCCAGCTCCTGGACGGTGGTGGTCTTCGGGTCAAGCTCACCCACGATCTCACCCTCGTACATAACCAGGATGCGGTCGGAAAGACTCATAACCTCGTCCAGCTCCAGGGAGACCAACAACACAGCACGGCCCTTGTCCCGCTCAGCCACCAGCTGCTTGTGGATATACTCGATGGCGCCCACGTCCAGGCCGCGGGTGGGCTGCACCGCAATCAGCAGGGGCTTGTCCCGATCCACTTCCCGGGCAATGATGGCCTTCTGCTGGTTACCGCCCGACATAGACCGGGCAATGGTCACCGGTCCCTGGCCGGAACGCACGTCATATTGCTCGATCAGGGCCTCGGCATACTTCCGTACCTCACCCTTCTTGATAAATCCCAGGTGCTGGAATCTGGGCTCCCGGAACCGCTGGAGTACCATGTTCTGCTCCAGGGTAAAGTCCAGAACCAGGCCGTGCTTATGCCGGTCCTCAGGAATGTGGCTCATGTTCTCCCCGCGCTGATGAATGGAGCAGTGACTGATTTCCTTTCCGCACAGCTGGATAGAACCGCCGCTGCACTTCTCCAAACCGGCAAGGCCGTATACCAGTTCGCTCTGGCCGTTGCCGTCGATGCCCGCAATACATACAATTTCACCCTTGCGGACCTGGAAAGATACGTCATTGACCGCATTGCGCTTATGGGTATGAGAGGGCACCGTCATCCCCTCGACAGAAAGCACCACCTCGCCGGGCGTGGCAGGCGTCTTTTCCACCTGAAGCTGAACCGGCCGGCCCACCATCATATTGGACAGGGACTGCTTGTCGGTGTCTTTGGTATTCACCGTGCCCACATACTTGCCCTTGCGCAGTACGGTGACCCGATCGGCCACAGCCATGATCTCGTTGAGCTTGTGGGAGATGAAGAGGATGCTCTTCCCCTCCTTGGCAAACTCACGCATGGTGGCCATCAGCTCGTCGATCTCCTGGGGAGTCAGTACGGCGGTAGGCTCGTCAAAAATGAGGATCTCATTGTCCCGGTAGAGCATTTTCAGAATCTCTACCCGCTGCTGCATACCGACCGTGATATCCTCCACCTTGGCGTCCAGATCCACGCTCAGGCCGTATTTCTTGGAGATCTCCTCCACCTTTTTCCGGGCCTCTTTCTTCTGCAGGAAGCCCAGCTTAGTGGTCTCCGCGCCCAGAATGATATTGTCCAGCACCGTAAATACATCGATCAGCTTGAAGTGCTGGTGCACCATGCCGATGCCCAACGCCGTAGCGTCGTTGGGGTTATTGATCTTTACTTTCTCGCCATTTTTGCGGATCTCTCCTGCCTCCGGCTGATACAGGCCGAAAAGCACGCTCATCAGAGTCGATTTTCCCGCGCCGTTTTCGCCCAGCAGCGCATGGATCTCTCCTCTGCGCAGCTGGAGGGTGATGTCGTCGTTGGCGATGATACCAGGAAATTCCTTGGTAATGTGGAGCATCTCAATGATGTTCTCAGTCTCCATAATCCTTATCCCGCCCTCCTCCGTGAGTTGGTTGTTTTTATTATACAATATCGGTAGGAGAAACTCAAGAAATTTGTTCTATTCTCCAATTTCTGAGTCTCCTTCTGCGGAAAAAGAAAGAGCGCCCTGCGGAATTCCGCAGGGCGCCCTCCGGATGGACTGATAATCAGATGACGTTCAGAGTCAGGTTGCTCCAATCGGTGGACTCCAGCTTCTCATAGTCGGCGTCCACAACCAGAGAGCCGTCCAGCATCTGCTGATACAGAGCCTCGTACTCCTCCACGGTGAAGGTCTCGAAGCGCCAGGAGCTGTCAGCGGTGGGCAGCTCAACGGCGTTCTCGTTCACGCCCAGAGAGGTAGCAGCGCCGCCGATGGTGTCGAAGGTGCCGTCATAGACGTGACCCACGGCCCACTGCACAGCGTCGGACAGACCCTTCATGGCGGAGGTAACAACGTAATCGGACTCGCCGGACTGGTCCACGTCCACGCCGATGACATAGCCGTCATTGGCGGAAGCGGCAGCGGCGATGGACTGGAACATGGAGCCGCCGCAGGCAAAGACGATCTCGGTGCCGTTGGCATACCAGCCGCTGATCATGGTCTGCAGCTCGGTGGAGCCGGAGAAGGTGGCGCCGTACTGCCAGGAGTAGTTCATCTCAACGTTGGTGCCCAGTTCCTTAGCGGCGTCATTGGCGCCCTGGACATAGCCGTAGCCGAAACGGCAGCAGGCAGGGTTGGTGCCGCCGCCGCCGCCGGAGAAGCCCAGCTTGGTGAAGCCGTCCTTCACAGCGGCATAGCCGGCCAGGTAACCAGCCTGCTCTTCCTTGAAGGCGATGCCGGCCACGTTGGTCAGGGTGTTGCCAGCGTCATCGGTGAGGGGATAGCCGTCGATAAAGACGAAGGGAACGTCGGGATTGTCGATGGCGGCCTTCTTCAGAGCAGCCTCCTGCAGGTAGCCGGCGCAGACAACCACTTCGGCACCGCCGTCCACGGCGGCCTTCATGGCATCATAACGGTCATCGTCGGTAGCCTCGCTGCCGTTGGCGGGCTGATAGTACTTGTAGGACAGGCCGTTGGCGGCAGCATACAGCTTCACGCCGTCGAAGGTACCCTGGTTGAAGGACTTGTCCTTCAGCTGGCCCACGTCAGTGACGAAAGCCACCTGATACTTGCCGTCCTCAGAGGTCATGGTGTCGGGGATGGAGTCGGGATCAGTGGCAGCCTCGCCGCCGGGGGTCTCGCTGTTGCCGGGGGTGGTCTCCACGTTGCCGGGAGTCTCACTGTTGCCGCTGGGGGTCTCGGTGGTACCGCCACCACCGCCACAGGCTGCCAGGCCCACGATCATCGCAAGAGAGAGCAGCAGCGCAAGGAGCTTCTTAGACTTCTTCAATGTGATCTACCTTCCTTTCATATCACACAAATCGCCCAGGTCGGTCTGCAACGGCGTTGTTTCTCCTCCCTGAGCTTGGTCTTATTATACTCTGTTCCCGAAAAAAGGGCAACCTACAATTTACACAAACCATTCAATTTTTACAAATTCTCAACGCTGTTTTCCTAGCTCTCCCAGTAAAAATGGCAAAGGAGCGGCCTTCTGCCGCTCCTTTGCCATAATTTGTCACTGAATGGAGACCACTTCGTAGCCTGCTTCCGTAACAGCGTTCTTCAATACCTCGTCCGCCACATCCTTACTCAGAGTAACGGTGGCGGTCTTGGCGGCCAGATCCACAGTGGCGGTCACACCGTCGATGGCATTGAGCGCCTTCTCCACATGGGCCTGGCAATGGGCGCACATCATTCCGTTGATGGTCATAGTCTTGGTCATGGTACTCGTTCCTTTCTGTGTTTCAATTTGCTCCGCCGGCGCCTCGGGATGGAGGGGCCGGAAAAACTTCAGACGCAGGGCGTTGGACACCACACACACCGAGCTGAGGCTCATAGCAGCGGCGCCGAACATGGGAGAGAGTTGCCAGCCGGTGATGGGGAACCATACCCCGGCGGCCAGCGGGATGCCGATGATGTTATAAATAAAGGCCCAGAACAGGTTCTCCTTGATATTGCGAATCACCTTTTTGGACAGGCGCACGGCGGTGACCGCGTCCAGCAGGTCGCTCTTCATCAGCACCACGTCGGCCGACTCGATAGCCACGTCGGTGCCCGCCCCGATGGCCATGCCCACATCGGCCCGGGCCAGGGCTGGGGCGTCGTTGATACCGTCGCCGATCATGGCCACCCGCTTCCCCTGGGCCTGGAGCTCGGCCACCACCTTCTCCTTATCCTGGGGCAGCACCTCAGCAATCACCTGAGTAACCCCCAGCTCCCGGCCTACCGCCTCGGCGGTACGCCGGTTGTCGCCGGTGAGCATGACCACGTCGATACCCAGCTCCCGGAAGCCTCGGATGGCTGCGGCACTGGTGGGTTTGGGAGGATCGGCCACAGCTACAATCCCCAACACCTTACCATGCTCGGCAAAGTACAGCGGGGTCTTGCCGTTTTGTGCCAGAGCTTCTCCCCTGTCGCCAAAGCCCTCCAGGGAAATGCCCGCCTCCTCCAGCATGGCCCGGTTGCCCGCCAGCACGGGAACACCGTGGAGCGTGCCCCGGACCCCCCGTCCGGACAGGGCCTGAAAGTCCTGGATGGGAGCCAGAGGAATGTTTCGCTTCTCCGCCTCGGTCAGGATGGCCTCGGCCAGTGGATGCTCAGAGGGCTTCTCCAAAGAGGCCGCTACGCACAGCAGTTCCTCCTCCGTCACCCCCTCCGCTGGGATGCAGTCGGTGACCGCCGGTTTTCCCTGAGTCAGGGTGCCTGTCTTGTCCACCACCACGGTACGGACCGTGTGGAGGGTTTCCAACGCCTCGGCGGATTTAATGAGGATGCCGTTTTCCGCGCCCTTGCCGGTACCCACCATAATGGCCACCGGAGTAGCCAGGCCCAGGGCGCAGGGGCAGGAGATCACCAGCACCGCCACTCCGGCGGTGAGGGCAGACTCAATGGACCGGGTAAGAACAAACCACACCACCGCCGTCACCAGAGCGATGCCGATCACCACCGGTACAAAGACCCCAGCCACCTTGTCGGCCAGTTTGGCAATGGGTGCCTTGGAGGCAGAGGCCTCCTCCACCAATTTGATCATCTGGGCCAGGGTGGTGTCCTCCCCTACCCGGGTGGCCCGGAACACAAAGTAACCGGATTTATTGATGGTAGCGGCGGCTACCTGGTCGCCGGTCCCCTTCTCCACTGGCAGGGACTCACCGGTGAGAGCAGACTCGTCCACCGAGGAGTTCCCTTCCACCACGATCCCGTCCACCGGGATGCGGCCGCCGGGACGCACCACCACCAGGTCGCCCATCGTTACCTCTTCCACCGGGATCTCCACCTCTGCTCCATTCCGCAGAACAGCAGCGGTTTTAGGGGCCAGATCCATCAGACGGGTAATGGCCTGACTGGTCTTTCCTTTGGACCGGGTCTCCAGCCACTTGCCCAGGGTAATGAGGGTAAGGATCATACCGGCTGACTCAAAGTACAGATCCATGGACCACTTGTCCACCCGGGCCTGATCTCCGTGGCCCAGGCCCCAAGCGATCTGGAGCAGGGCGGCCACGCCGTAGATCACGGCAGCGGAGGACCCCAGGGCAATCAGGGAGTCCATGTTGGGTGAGCGGTGCCACAACGTTTTAAAGCCTACCTTATAGTATTTGTCGTTGATATACATAATGGGCAGGGTAAGCAGGAACTGAATCAGAGCCACCACAAACACATTGCCCGGATCGTGGAAAAAGGCGGGCAGAGGCCAGCCCATCATGTGGCCCATGGCGATATAGAAGAGAGGCACCAGGAAAATGAGGGAGGTCAAAAACCGTCGCTTCATACCGGCGGCCTCCACCTCCATCCTATTGACCTGCTTAGGCTGGGCCGTCACTCCTTTGACTGCCGGGAGGGAGGCTCCGTAGCCCGCCTCCTCCACCGCGTGGATGATCTGCCCGGCGTCGGTGACACCCTCGTCGTAGTCCACCACCATGGAGTTGCCCAGCAGATTCACATTGACCCCGTCCACGCCGGCCACTTTGCACACGGCCTTTTCCACATGAGCCGAACACGCCGCGCAGGTCATGCCTTGTACATCGAACTTTTGCTTCATGGTCTCACCATATCGTCTTTCTACTTTAAAATCTTGCCCAGCGTGCCGATAAACTCATCCACCTTCTGGCTGCGCTCCTCCGGCGTTTCCGCCTCCTGAACGCAGTGCTTGAGATGGGCCGCCAGGATCTCTTTATTGGTACGGTTCAAAATAGCTTCCGTAGCCATAAGCTGCTGGGAGATATCGATACAATATCGATTCTCTTCCACCATTTTTATAATTCCGTCAATCTGTCCCCGGGCGGTACGCAGCAGCCGGAGGACTGTTTTCTGGTCTGCCATCATATCAGACACCCCCCTGGGGTGTAGTATAGCATCATCAGTTAGTCGTGTCAACCTCCCCTGTCGAAAAGTCCCGGAAAAAAGTAGGAAAAAAGGGGTTGACATATTAGAATATTTGAATATAATAATATACAGATCAAGACAGGGAGGTGATCCTATGGAAGGTACGGATTCCATCTATCTGGAGAAGGCGGAGCTGCTGAAGGCCCTGTCCCATCCCGTCCGACTGCGGATCGTCCGGGGCCTGCTCCACTGCGGCTGCCGCAACGTGGGCTGCATGGAAGCCAACACCGGTCAGTCCCAGTCCTGCATCTCCCAGCACCTGATGCGCCTGAAGGCCGCTGGTATCGTAAAGGCGGCCCGTTCGGGCAACGAGGTCTATTACGAGGTCTCCGATCCTCAGACAGCGGCTGTGATTGCCGCTCTGTTCGGAGAGTGTGAGGAGGAATACCATTGTACGACATCGCAGTAATCGGCAGCGGCCCTGCCGGCCTGTCGGCCGCCGTCCAGGCACGGGTTCGAAATAAATCGGTGCTGGTGGTGGGCGGTGACGACCGGGATAATCCCCTCTATAAAACCCCACGCATCGAAAACTACCTGGGCTTTCCCCAAGCCAGCGGACAGGAACTGCTGGATCGGTTCCACGCCCACGCCCGGGAAATGGGGGCCGAACGAAAAGAGGGCCGTGTTCTGAATATCATGCCCATGGGCGACACATTCTATCTCAGCATCGGTTCTGAGATGGAACAGGCCCGGGCCATCATTCTAGCTACCGGCGTGGTGTGGGCCAACAAGTATCCCGGCGAGGCGGAGTATCTGGGCCGGGGCGTCAGCTACTGCGCCACCTGCGACGGAATGCTCTACCGGGGCAAGGAAGTCGTTGTGGTGGGTAAAGCCGCCGACGCCCCTCAGGAGGCCAACTACCTCCAGGAGCTGGGATGTAAGGTCACCTACGTCAGCGACAAGGCCCCCGACGGCCTGCGGCCCGACATTCCCTATGTGAAGGCTCCCAAGGTGGAGATTACCGGCAGCAGCAAGGTGGAATCCATTCGGGCCGGCAGCACCACCATTCCCTGTGAGGGTGTGTTCATCCTCCGCCCCTCGGTGGCTCCCGCCGATCTGCTCCCCGGCCTGACGCTGGAGGGCGGATACATCCAGGTGGACCGGAACATGGCTACCAATGTCCCCGGCGTCTTTGCCGCCGGCGATTGCACCGGCCTCCCGCTCCAGGTATCCAAAGCCGTGGGCGAAGGCCTGGTGGCCGGCCTGCGGGCTGCGGAATACGTAGACCACATAAGCAATTCAAATTGATTTGATACAGAGAAAGGATGTTATCTATGTCTATCATTCATCTGACCAATGAGGCTTTTGACAAGGCGGTTTCCAATGGTATCTCCATGGTGGATTTCTGGGCTTCCTGGTGCGGTCCCTGCAAGATGCTGGCCCCCGTGATGGAGGATCTGGCGGGCAAGTACGAGGGCAAAGCCCTGGTGGGCAAGGTCAACGTGGACGACGAGCCCGACCTGGCCATGCGCTTCGGTGTCATGAGCATCCCCACCGTCATTTTCCTGAAGGACGGCAAGGAGTTTGACCGCAAGGTGGGCGTCATGCCTCCCCAGGCCTACACCGCCGTGCTGGATGCCAACCTGTAATATCATTCGTGCAGCAAAAAGGGCTGCCGCCAAATCTGGCGGCAGCCCTTTTGTTGTACCGATCAGCCCCGCACCTTTTTCAGCAGAGCCTCAATTTCCTCCGGCTTGAGCACCTTACCATAGGACACCACTTTTCCATCCACCACCAGGCCGGGCGTAGTCATGATCCCGTACTGAGCGATCTGGGTAAAGTCGGTGACATGGCCGATGGTAGACTGTGTGTCTCCCATCCGCTCCAGCGCCGCCCGGGTATTTGCCTCCAGCGTCCGGCAGTTCTGACAGCCGGAACCCAGGATGAGAATGGATGCCTCCGTCTGCTCAGGCGCGGCGCTGCCGCCGCAGCCGCAGGCACAGCAGCAGCTGTTCTTTTCCTTCTTGCCAAATCCAAACAGTCCCATTACAAGTTACCTCCATGAATGATTTGATATGGTTCTCAGATTACGAAAAAATATTGAAAGAAATTGAAGAAATAGCCCACCAGAATAATGCCTGCCGTGCAGATCCCGATAAAAGCCGCCAGCAGCCGGGGCTTCACCGCCTTCTTCAGCATGATGAGCGAGGGCAGGCTCAGCGTGGTCACCGCCATCATGAAGGACAGGATGGTTCCCAGGCTGGCTCCTTTAAACAGCAGGCTCTCCGCCACCGGGATGGTACCAAATATATCGGCGTACATGGGCACCCCCACCAGGGTTGCCAAAATTACCGCCGCGGGATTACGGCTGCCCAGTACAGTCTCCACCCAGGTCTGGGGAATCACATTGTGGATCACTGCACCGATGGCCACCCCGATCAAAATATAGGGCGTCACCTTTCGGATGGTGCTGAGCAGCTGCTCTTTGGCGTAGGCCGCCCGGTCTCGGCGAGTCAGCTTCTCCCCTTCCAGCTCAATATTGGGTGCATTTTTGATGAAGTCCTCCACATACCGGTCCATGCCCAGCTTTTCCAGCAGCGTACCTCCGATCACCGCCACCACCAGGCCCAGCACCACATATACCACCGCTATGCGGGCACCAAAAATGCTCATCAACAGTACCAGCGAGCCCAGATCCACCATGGGCGAGGAGATGAGAAAGGAAAAGGTCACCCCTACAGGCAGTCCGGCACTGGTAAATCCCATAAAAATCGGGATGGAAGAGCAGGAGCAAAAGGGGGTCACCGTTCCCAGAAGAGCCGCCACCGTATTGGCCCCAAGCCCGTGAAATCGTCCCAAGATGCGCTTGGTCCGTTCCGGCGGGAAGTAGCTTTGCAGATAGGATATGCCAAAAATCAGCACCGACAGCAGAATGAAAATTTTGATGGTATCGTAAATGAAAAAGTGCAGACTGCCGCCCAGAGTGCTGTCCAGCTTCAGGCCCAGCGCCTCCAGTATGGCACCGATTAGCTCGTTGAGCCACTGCATACCCAGGACCTGGTCCTGGATAAACCGGCCAAAAGCGCTTAAAAAATCCATCTAACTATCCCCTTTCCAGCAGATATATTCATAGATCTAAATATATCGATATGATATTCATAAGAAAAGCCACCGTCCGAACGATGGCTTTATTTTCGGCAAACACGCCCTGTATCAGAAGCGTCCCCGCTGTTGGTAAGAGCCTGAAGCCGCTCCCGGGCCCGCTGAGCGCCCTCCTCACTGATGGCATAGTGCATCCACTTTCCCTCTGGATGCCCTACCACCACACCGGAATCACACAGGATCTTCATGTGGTAGGACAGGGTCGATTGGCTGATCTCCAGGTCCTCCAGCAGCACACAGGCGCACTTCTCTCCTCCACGGAGCAGCTCCAGAATTTTCAGCCGGTTGGGGTCGCAAAAGGCTTTAAATATTCTGGCGTCCTCAGCATGGCGGTCCATGGTCTCCCCTCCAATCAATCGAATTTTTTCGATGTGTAGATCATACTCCATAGATGGTCATCTGTCAACAGCTATTTTTGGCGCAAGAAAAAGTGCCCATCTCACCAGAGACAGGCACTTATTCTCACTCATCCTCTTCTCCCAGCAGATGGGAAGCCAGCGCACAGATCACACCGGCAATGGGATAGACGATCCATCCCCAGGCCCAGCCCCAGTTTCCACCGTAGTCCCCTTCCAGGGCCATGGAGCCAAACCCTAGAATCATGTAAATCACGGTGGCGGCCAGCATGATGGCCCCGCACACCTTGCCCACCTTCTTCCGTTGAGCTACCGCCTCCGGGCTGGGGTCGTGCTCCTTGTTCCACTGGTCAATCTCATATTTGCCCTTCCGCAGGACAGCCCATACCAGCACCGCCACGCCAATCGCGATGATGATCAGGAACACCGCCGCTACCTTAGCCTCCGCCCGATCACCCATCAGCTCCGCACTGTCCCCCAGCAGGATCAGCCACACCACCGCCAGGAAAAAGCCCACGATAGGCAGAGCGATGAGGAAGGGATAGCGATTCAGGAACCGCTCCCGCTGCTCTTTGGTATAGAAATCCTGAAGGACCGGGTGTTCCTTCTCAAAGCGATCATAGCGCATACCGACAATCACCAGGATGGCCACCGCCACCGCGATCCCCGAGATGAGCACCGCCGCCACCCAATTCTCCGGCATACCCACCGCACCGTAGAGCCCCAGCGCGCCCCCCACCGACAGGATGATAAGCCCTGTCGCCATGGCGATCCAATTGGAGAACCAGTTCATAAAACGGTCGTATCCAACGGCGTCGGTCTGATAATTGGCCCGCACATCCCCCCGCAGCAGGGTGTCCAGGTCGGTGTGGAACAGCTCACACAGCACCAGTAATTTTTCCATTTCTGGAAAACTGGTATCCGACTCCCACTTGCTCACCGACTGCCGGGACACCTGAAGGGCCTCGGCCAGTCCCTCCTGGGTCATCCCGGCCCGGTCCCGGAGAAATTGTAGATTCGTCCCAAAACTCATGGTCTCTGCCTCCTCTCAAGGTGGCTAAAACATATCAAAACCCAAGCGCAACTGAAACCAATTTGCAGTTGCGTTTGGGTTTTTTCCTGTAAACTTCCGGTTGCATCAGGCTTTTTGCCCTCAAAAAGTGCTCAGTGGGACCGGCCGCCCAGCATGGCGTTCAGCTCCGCCTGGGTACAGTGATAATCCCCGTCTCCGCTGCGGCGGTAGGACCCTCTGCGGAGATTGCCCCCGATATACACCGGCCGCTGATCCTGTTCCGCCATAGGCACGGTAATGGCCACAATATCCCCGCCGTCCACATGGAGGATCTGGATGTCCTCCTCCTGGAGGATGTTGAGGCTCACCACTGCCGGATCGTCCAGCCCGGCAATGAACTCCTCCACCATGCCCTGGGGGTCCAGCAGGCCCTGTACCCGCAGGCTGTGGTCGGGCAGCTCCTCCACCCCCAGCAGGATCACCCCGCCGTAGCTATTGGCAAAGGCGGAGTAGGTCTCCCAGATGCTGTGGGGCAGGCCGCCGGTGGCCAGCTTGGCCTCCAGGCGATTGTTTTCCCGGTAATGGCTGATCTGGGTAAAATCAAACATGGTTTCGCTCCTCTATACCCGCACGCCGCCCAGGATCTCCCCGATAGGTCCGGCAATCACCAGGTCGGCCTCCTTGTCGTAGGGGGTGGGGCTCTTGTTGATGAGGGTCAGCTTGTTCCCCCGGTAGTAGCGGATGAGACCCGCCGCCGGATACACCGCCAGAGAGGTGCCGCCGATGATGAGCATATCCGCCCGGGAGATGGCCAGCACAGCGGCCTCGATGGTCTCCTGGTCCAGGGACTCCTCATAGAGCACCACATCAGGCTTGATCATGCCGCCGCACACCGGGCAGTGGGGCACGCCCTTCTGCTCCATCATAAAGTCCAGGTCGTAGAACTGACGGCACTTCATGCAGTAGTTGCGGTGGACCGAGCCGTGGAGCTCGTAGACGTTGACGCTGCCCGCCGCCTGGTGAAGGCCGTCAATGTTCTGGGTCACCACCGCTTTCAGCTTGCCCGCCCGCTCCAGCTCCGCCAGCTTCAGATGGGCCGCATTGGGTTTGGCGTCCGGAAAGAGCATCTTGTTGTGGTAGAAGCGGTAGAACTCCTCCGGATTCTTCTGGAAGAAGGTGTGGCTCAGAATGGTCTCCGGGGGATACTGGTATTGCTGGTTGTACAGGCCGTCCACGCTGCGGAAATCAGGGATGCCGCTCTCGGTGGACACACCTGCCCCGCCGAAAAAGATGATATTCTCATTCTCGTCGATCCACTTCTGGAGCTGTTCCAGTTTTTGATCCATACCAAACCCTCCTTACGGTGCTTTCCGGTGGCGGCAGTAGGTGTGGGGGCAGCTGGAGCAGCCGCCGCAGTCGCACCCCCGCTTGCCCTTCAAATTCTGATGGAAGCGATAGATCAGGTAGACCGCCGCCCAGATAATGAGGACGGCCACCCCGGCGTAGATCAGGTATTTCAACATAGCGTTACCTCAAAAACAGAGAGCCGATCTGGTAGACCAGGAAGGAACCCAGCCAGGCCGCCCCCAGCTGCCAGCAGATGGAGGCCAGAGTCCACTTGGCGGAGTTCATCTCCTTGCGAATGGTGGACACCGCCGCCACACAGGGCACATAGAGCAGCACAAACACCAGGAAGGAATAGGCCGCCAGGGGGCTCTGGAACGTGCCGCCCAGGGCCGCGGCAATGGCGGTGCCGCTGGCGGTGACGGAGAAGCCGTAGAACATACTCATGGAGGACACCACCATCTCCTTGGCGACCAGGCCGGAGAGGAGGGCCACCGCCGCCTGCCAGGTACCGAAGCCCAGCGGCGCGAAGAGGGGGGCCAGGAAGGACCCGATGGCGCCCAGGATGGAATATTCCTCGTTGGACACCATACCGAAGGCGCCGCCCTCAAAGCCGAAGGTCTGGAGGAACCACAGCAGCACGCTCATGGCCAGGATCAGAGTGCCCGCCTTGATGAGGAAGCCCTTCACCTTCTCCCACACATGGAGGGCGATGTTCTTCAGGGTGGGCAGGCGGTAGGGGGGCAGCTCCAGCACAAAGGCGGCGGGCTCACCCTTGAACACCAGTTTCTTCAGCAGGATGCCGGAGAGAATGGCGAAGATCAGGCCCAGGAAGTAGAGGGAAAACACCACCAGGCCGCCATACCGTGGGAAGAAGGCGGCGGTGAGCAGGCCGTACACCGGCAGCCGGGCGGAGCAGGACATGAAGGGCACCAGCATGATGGTCATGCGGCGGTCCTTCTCATTCTCCATGGTGCGGGCGCCCATAACGGCGGGCACCGTACAGCCAAAGCCCATCAGCATAGGGATAAAGGCTTTGCCGCTGAGGCCGAAGCGCCGCAGCAGCCGGTCCATGATGAAGGCGGCCCGGGCCATATAGCCCGAGTCCTCCAG
>NZ_CAJFGT010000059.1:0-15780 GCF_904377885.1 Flavonifractor sp. An112
CCGCTGCAGCTCGGTCAGGTCGTAGGCAGCGGGCGGAGGTGTTTGCTTCCAGGTGCGCTTGATTTCGGTCAGCACAGCGGTCTTTCCAGCCAGTTTATTGACAAGGGAATATGCTTGCTCCTTGCTGAAAATACGGGCCTGTCCGTTTTTATCACGCCATGTTGCTGTGAAGCCATTTAGCTTCACGGAAACGGTATAAAATTCCTTGGGTTGGAACTTGCGGATCTCCTCCTCACGGTCCACAATGAGGGCCAGGGTGGGGGTCTGGACCCGTCCGGCGGACAGCTGAGCGTTGTACTTGCAGGTGAGAGCCCGGGTGACATTGAGGCCCACCACCCAGTCGGCCACGCTGCGGGCCCGGGCGGAGTGGTACAGGTTGTCGTAGTCGGCGGCGGGGCGCAGGTGGGCAAAGCCCTCCTTGATGGCCTTATCAGTCTGGGAGGAGATCCACAGCCGTTTGGCCGGCTTCTTCCAGCCCGCCTTCTCCATGATCCACCGGGCTACCAATTCTCCCTCACGGCCGGCGTCGGTGGCGATGACCAGATCGCTGACGTCGCCACGGCGCATCTGGGCCTGTACCGCCCGGAACTGCCGCCCGGACTGAGGAATGACCACCGTTTTCATTCTGTCGGGCAGCATGGGCAGAGTAAGCATATCCCACTTGGCCCAAGCCTTGTCATAGTCCTCCGGGGGCGCCAGCTCCACCAGATGGCCCAGGGCCCAGGTGACAATGTAGCGCTCCCCCTCCAGAAAGCCCTCGCCCGACTTTTTGCAGCCCAACACACGGGCCAATTCCCGCGCTACCGAGGGCTTTTCCGCTAATACCAATGTTTTAGCCATATAGATTCTCCTAACCGCCGTTAAACGGCGTTTCTGGGTGATTTTCAACGGTTGACTTTTGGATACCGCTCTGGTATGTTTAAGCCAGAAGGAATCCCTGTTACTGGTGCGACTGAGAAAGGAGTACAGTATGTTCGGGTTTGCTGGTTTGCAGATCAAGATGAGCCAGACTTTGCCCCCCGAGGACCGGATGAGTTCTGCCGAGCGGGTTTGCCGCAGACAGGCCAGGGACGCGGAATGGAAGTTCCGGGTCTCCAAGGGATACGAGAAGGATACCTTCTGGAACCGGGTCAAGTTCAATATGACCCACAAAGACTGAGTTTCTATCCAGCCGCGGGCTTTGCCCGCGGCTTTTTTGCATTTAGAGGGAGATGCTCCAGTTACCCAACTGATCCAGAATGGGGATCAGCTGTTTGCAGGGCTCTGTGATGCTGTATTCCACCCGCACCGGTACCTCCAGATACTCTGTCCGGGTGACCAGCTTGTCCTCCTCCAGCTCCCGAAGGGCATTGGCCAGCACAGTGTTGGATACCCCGTCCAGCGTCTTTTTCAGCTGATTGTACCGGGTGGGGCCATTATTATACAGGGAGCACAGGATCTGCATCTTCCACTTGCCGCCGATAAGGGACAGGGCGTGGTTCAGAGGGCAGGTATCCATGCAGGGACAGTTTTCATGTTCCACAGGTCAGTTCCTCCTTACCTGGTACGAAATTTCTGCGTTCTTGCGTTGGGAGAAGATAGGTACTATAATACTACCAGGTTGTAAAAATGAAAAGTATTTTTTAGGAGGAATTTCCATGCCGCCCTATTTGACTGGTCTTGGCATTGGCCTGGCCTATGTGGCCCCCATCGGAATGCAGAACCTGTTCGTCATCAATTCAGCTCTGACTCAGCCCCGGCACAAGGCGCTGCTGACTGCCCTCATCGTGGTATTCTTCGATGTGACCCTGGCGCTGGCCTGCTTCTTTGGCATCGGCGCGCTGATGGAACACTTCACCTGGCTGCAGATGGTTATTCTGCTGGTGGGCGGCGCCATCGTGATCTGGATCGGCATCAGTCTGCTGCGGGATAAGCCCACCATGGACAACAATGTGGATGTAAACATCTCTCTGCCCAAGGTGGCGGCCAAGGCCTGCGTGGTCACCTGGTTCAATCCCCAGGCCATCATCGATGGTACCATGCTGTTTGGCGGTTTCCGGGCGGGCAACCCCGGCGGGGTGAGCACCCAGCTGATTCTGGGTTCCTCCACCGCCTCCTTCCTGTGGTTCTTCGGCATCACGGTGCTGATCTCCCTCTTCTCCGCCCGCTTCAACGACAAGATCCTGCGGGTCATCAACATTGTCTGCGGTATTATTATTATTTTCTACGGCGGCAAGCTGATTTGGCAGTTCTTCCAAATGGTGATGTAAAAAAGTCCCCTCCCAACGGAGGGGACTTTTTCTGTCCAACCGGCGGCAGGAGAATCTGATGCAGCGGCTGGAAATATGAACCGGTCTATGCTATGCTTAATAAAAACAGTAAATCAGCACTCAGGAGGATCGGAAGTCATGACAGATGTGCAGCAGAGGGCAGCGGCGAAGGAGTTTACAGCCTATTGGGCAGGCCGGGGCGACGAGAAGCAGGAGACCCAGCGTTTTTGGATCGACCTGCTTCGGAATGTCTACGGTGTGGCGGAGCCGGAGAAGGCCATTGAGTTTGAGTGTCCTGTGAAGCTGGACCATGTCAGCTTCATTGACGGATATATCAAGGATACCCGTGTCCTTATTGAGCAAAAGGGGGCGGACATCGACCTGCGGCGGGGCTACAAGCAGTCCGACGGCTCCATGCTGACGCCCTATCAGCAGGCCCGCCGTTACGCGGGCTATCTGCCCCACGACAAGAACCCCCGGTGGATCGTGGTATGCAATTTCCGGGAGTTTCACGTCCACGACATGAACCGCCCTAATGACGAGCCGGAAGTAGTGACCCTGGCCGACCTGGAGAAGGAATATCACCGCCTGAATTTCCTGGTGGACACCGGGGATGAAAACATCAAAAAGGAGATGGAGATCTCCTTGCAGGCCGGTGAGATCGTGGGCGCCCTGTACGATACGCTTTTGAAGCAGTACAAGGACCCGGAATCCCCGGAGACGCTGAAGAGCCTGAACGCCCTGTGCGTCCGGCTGGTGTTTTGCCTGTACGCCGAGGACGCGGAGATTTTCGGGGGCCACGGCAAATTTCACGACTATATGCAGCGCCACCAGAGCGACGCCCGCCGTGCCCTGATGGATCTGTTCCAGGTGCTGGATACCAGGCCGGAGGACCGGGACCCCTATATGGACGATGATCTGGCTTCCTTTCCCTATGTCAACGGCGGGCTGTTTGCCGATGAGCATATCATCATTCCCCGGCTGGACGAGACCATTGTGGAACTGATCCTCCAGCGGGCCAGCGCGGACTTTGACTGGTCCTCCATCAGTCCCACCATTTTCGGCGCTGTGTTTGAGAGCACCCTGAACCCGGAGACCCGCCGCTCCGGCGGAATGCACTACACCAGCATCGAGAATATCCACAAGGTCATTGACCCGCTGTTTCTGGACGACTTACGGGGGGAACTGGCGGACATTCAGGCCGTGGCGGTGGAGACCACCCGGAAACGCCGCCTGAGAGACTTTCAGCATAAGCTGGCGGGGCTGAAATTTCTGGACCCGGCCTGCGGTTCGGGCAACTTCCTGACCGAGACCTACATCTCCCTGCGCAAGCTGGAAAACGAGGTGCTGCGCAGCCTCAGCAACCAGATCGTCCTGGGTGACTTTATCAACCCCATTCAGGTCTCCATCGGCCAGTTCTACGGCATCGAGATCAACGATTTCGCCGTCTCGGTGGCCAAGACCGCCCTGTGGATCGCCGAGAGCCAGATGATGAAGGAGACTGAGGACATCATCCATATGTCTTTGGATTTCCTGCCGCTGAAATCCTACGCCAACATCGTGGAGGGCAACGCCCTGCGGATGGATTGGGAGAGCGTGGTGCCCAAGCATGAGCTGGATTATATCATGGGCAATCCGCCGTTTGTGGGGTACTCCCTCCAAAGCAAGGAGCAAAAAGAGGATATTCTATCTATCTACATAGATGAAAAAGGAAAGCCATACAAGACAGCAGGAAAAATTGATTATGTTTCCGGCTGGTACTTTAAAGCATCCGCATTTATGCAGAAAACCTGTATCCATACTGCTTTTGTGTCCACAAATTCTATCACTCAAGGTGAACAGGTTGCTGGCGTGTGGAAGCCGCTATACGACCAATTTGGAATCCATATCGACTTTGCTCACCGAACTTTCCGCTGGGACAGTGAAGCTAGTCTAAAAGCTCATGTTCATTGTGTGATTGTTGGATTTAGTGTTGCATCAAACGATACAGAACGTCGTTTATATACAACAGATCGTATGGCGATTGTCGAAAATATCAATCCCTATTTAATTGATGCACCCAATATCTTTATTGAAAGCCGAACAAAACCCATCTGCCATGTTTTAGAAATGACTTCCGGGAATAGGCCCGCTGATGGTGGCCACTTGATAATCGAGGCAAATGATTATGAAGAATTTGTATCAAAAGAACCAAAAGCAATTCCGTACTTAAAAAGATTAAGCGGAGCCACAGAATTTATAAATAACAAAAAACGATGGTGTCTATGGTTGGTAGGTGTATCACCTGCGGAGTTGCGAAAAATGCCTAAAGTAATGGAGAGAATTGAGCTTTGTAAGCTTGATCGCTTAAATGGTGCCGATGACAGAAAAAAGTTAGCTGACACACCTGCGTTATTTAGAGAGACAAAGAATCCAGAAACGGCTATTGTTGTTCCTAGACACTCAACAGAGAATCGAAGATATATTCCGTTTGGATTTATTGGAAAAGAAATGATTTTAACTGACGCTGCAATGTGTATCCCTAACGCAACTATTTACGATTTTGGAATTTTGGAATCTAATGTACATATGGCTTGGACAAGAGCCGTATGTGGGCGAATTAAAAGTGACTACCGCTATTCAAAAGACATTGTTTACAACAACTTCCCCTGGCCCACGCCTACCGACGAACAGAAGGCCAAAATCGAGGAGACCGCCCAGGCCATTCTGGACGCCCGGGCCCTCTATCCCGACTCCAGCCTGGCCGATCTCTACGACGAGACCACCATGCCCCCGGAGTTGCGTAAGGCCCACCAGCAAAACGACAAGGCCGTTATGCGCGCCTACGGCTTTGACATCAAGACTACCACCGAAACCTCTTGCGTAGCAGAGCTAATGAAGATGTACCAGAAGTTGATGAATGGAGGAGGCCGATGAAGTATTCTCCTTTTGTAGATAAAAAAGGAAATCCTTTAGAGCTATCAAAAATTCGTTTTTCCCACTTAGCACAGCTGAAAGAAGTAGATGAAGGATACAAAATTGAATATAAGCGTTCGTTTGATAAATCTGTAAAAGATAAAATACCAGCAATTATTACATCCTTTGCAAATTCTGAGGGCGGGTGGCTTATTATCGGAATTGATGATGATACACACGATATTATTGGTATTCCGAAGAAGCGAAGTGACTATAGTCAGACAATTTCTCAACTGCTTAAAGAAAAAACATCACCTATCCCCACTTTTGATTCCAAGTTTTTGCGTAACCCGGAAAATAAAAATGAAGGTGTTCTGGTTGTTGAAATATATGAGGGAACATTTCCCCCATATGTTTCTAATGGGACAATCTATATTAGAAACGGGAGCAGCAAAGAACCTGTTAAATCAGAACGCGCTACGATTGATCATTTATATCAAAAGGCACGACTATTTAAAGAAGAGATTTCAAAATTCTGCAAAAGAGACATTTACTTCCCAAACAATACTTTTAGTCAAGGAATTGGGCACATCACATATCCTATCTGTAATGTTTACTTTAAAAACATTCGTCACTCTCCAGAATATAGGTTAAAAAACAGAGATGATTTTGAAAATTTAAAAACCGAAGTGACAAATAAGAAGTATGCAAATTTGTTCCAGAATACGCAGCATACGTTCAATTCGTTAGTTTTTCGGCATCGAGCTCTTGATCCGTCTACCCCCTCACTCACTCCGACCATGGAAATATTTTCTGATTTTTCTGCAAAACTACACGTACCTTTAGGGTTTGCCTCTGATAATGAGCGAGAAACTGCAATCAATAACTTAAAAAATAGTGGGCTGATTTGCAAAGAAGATATAAAAATATGCGACGGCGTAGATTCGTTTAATTGTGTGTTTGGCTTGTTAAATCTCATTGCTATACTGTATGACTATCATAATATACCTATCTGTGATATGGCGGTTTGCTTTGAAATGGAAAATTCAGATAATACTGTGCTATATTTTGGTGGGAATATTTTTCTTGATCAAGCTAAAGCAAATGGTCTCTGTTATTGCAGCAGGATAGAAAGCAAAAGTAAAGTAATTTTTCTTAAAGATTCAAATGCCACCGACTATCAAGCTGTTGCATCCAGCCTAGCATATGATTTTTTCCTTGCAGAATTTGGATTTGATCCAAGCTATGCTGGAAAAATGATTTTACAAGCAAACAGGGAGAAATATCCAGATATAGAAAAAGATATATCACTCTGTGAGGAAGAAAGTAACGTATAGGGGTTCCCACAAAATTCTAGCACTATTATAAAATAGCTCAAAAATACCACCCACCTGCAATAGTTACAGATGGGTGGTATTTTTTTCGTATATAATGATTTCCTTAATTTAATGACATTGCTCCGTTTGGAGGGGACTTTTCTTATTCCTCAAATTCAGGCCTTCACCAGATGGACCAGCACGTCGGTCATCTTGTGCAGGGCGTCCACCGGGATATACTCGTGGACCCCGTGGAAGTTGACGCCGCCGGTACACAGATTGGGGCAGGGGAGGCCCATATAGCTGAGCCGGGCGCCGTCGGTACCGCCACGAATGGGAACCTCCAGAGGAGTGATGCCGACGGCCTCCATGGCGGTTCGGGCACGATGGATCAGATACATATGGGGCTCGATCTGCTCTCGCATATTGTAATAGGAATCCTTCAGCTCCATTTCTACCGTGCCGGCACCATATTTGGCGTTGAGATAGTCCACAACACGGGTAAGGAAGGCCTTGCGGTCCTCAAACTTGGCCCGGTCGTGGTCCCGGATGATATAGGAGAGGGTAGCGGTGGTCTCATCGCCGGACATCTCGCACAGGTGGTAGAAGCCCTCGCGGCCCTCGGTGTGGGCAGGGGTCTCGGCGGGAGGCAGCAGGTTGACCAGTTCCACGGCCATGAGAATGGCACTCTTCATCTTGTTTTTGGCGGAGCCGGGGTGGATGTTCACGCCATGAATGGTGATCTGAGCGCTAGCGGCGTTGAAGTTTTCATACTCCAGCTCGCCCAGCTCGCCGCCATCCACGGTGTAGGCCACCGCCGCGCCGAAGCCCGCCACGTCGAAGTGGTCGGCACCGCTGCCCACCTCCTCGTCGGGGGTGAAGCCCACAGCAATGCGGCCATGGGGGATCTCGGGGTGGAGGGTGAGATATTCCACGGCGGACATGATCTCCGCCACGCCGGCCTTGTCGTCGGCTCCCAGCAGGGTGGTGCCGTCGGTGACGATCAGGTCCTGGCCCACATATTTGGACAGGCTCTCAAACTCGGCGGCCTTCATGGTGATCTGCTTTTCCTCATTCAGGAGGATGTCGCCCCCCTCATAGTGGACAATGCGGGGCTTTACATCAGCGCCGGGGGCGCTGGGGGAGGTGTCCATGTGGGCAATGAGGCCCATACAGGGGATGCCCTCACAGCCCGGAGTGGCGGGCAGCCAGCCGTAGACGTAGCCATACTCGTCCATGTGAGCGTTGTGCAGACCCATCTGACTCAGTTCCGCGGCCAGGGTTTCCCCGAGTACCTTCTGCTTTTCGGTGGTGGGAGTGGTCTGGCTGTGCTCGTCTGACTGGGTATCATAGGTGACGTACTTTAAAAACCGTTCCACAGCGTTCATGTTCTGCGTCCTTTCTCCCGGTTTCCGTTCCTTGCTCTTGACGGATACCGGGCAATGGAATAGACTAGACTAAATAGCACCCGATATTATACCATAAGAGGAGCCGGATTTCTATGGTGACGACGCAGGAATTTACCTTCCCCTCCAGCGATGGAGTCCATCTGGTGGGAGCCACCTGGTGGAAAGGGGAGACGGAGCGGCCCAGGGCCATCGTGCAGCTGGTCCACGGCATTTCGGAGTATATCGGCCGGTATGACGACTTTGCCCGGTTTCTGGCAGAGTGCGGCTACTGGGTGGTGGGTCACGACCATCTGGGCCACGGCCGCACGGCGACGGACCCGTCGGAGTACGGCTGGTTTGCCGACAAAGATGGGTGGAAGTATGTGCTGAAGGACACCCGCACCCTGCGGCGGTTGGCAGGGGAGGCCTGCCCGGAGGCTCCCTATTTTATCATGGGTCACTCCATGGGCTCCTTTGTGGTGCGGGGTTATCTCAGTTACTGGCCGGGTACAGTGGACGGGGCCATCCTGTCGGGTACAGGCCAGGAGGCACCCGCCAAGGTGAACGCGGGGCTGGCCCTTTCCGGCCTGCTTCTGAAAACCAAAGGCCCCAGAGCTCACAGCAAACTGCTGGACAATCTGTCCGTTGGGGCCTACAACAAGCAGTTCAAGCCCACCCGCACCGGGGCGGACTGGATCTCCCGGGATCAGGCGGTGGTGGACGCCTACTGTGCCGATCCCCTGTGCCAGTTCCTGCCCACGGTGAGTATGTTCCACGACATGATGCACGGGCTCAATCTGCTGGCCCGGAAGAGCACTTTGGCTCGGCTGGACCCGAATACGCCGGTATACTTCTTTGCCGGAGACCGGGACCCGGTGGGCCAGCAGGGTAAAGGTGTCAAAAAAGTGGCCCGCTGGTTCAAGGAGGCGGGTGTAAAGGATGTTGCCGTCAAGCTTTACCCGGAGGGCCGCCACGAAATGCTCAACGAGACCAACCACCAGCAGGTCTATGAGGATGTGCTGGCCTGGCTGGAGGGGCATTTAAAGAAGAAAGAGGCATGACAAAAGCGGCCGCGCACAGCGCGGCCGCTTTTCTTTGGGGGATTAGCCCGGAGGCCAGGTCATATCCCGGCCTGCCAGCACATGGAAGTGCAGGTGGTGGACTGACTGGCCCGCCTGCTCTCCGCAGTTGGACACCACTCGGAAGTCGGTGATGCCCAGCTGGGCGGTCACTTTGGAGATGACCTCAAAGATATGGGCCACCACGCCGGCATTGTCGGCGGTGATCTCGCCGCAGGAACCGATGTGGGCCTTGGGGATCACCAGGAAATGGGTGGGCGCCTGGGGATCGATGTCATAGAAGGCAAAGACCTGATCGTCCTCATAGACCTTGTTGGACGGGATCTCCCCGGCGGCGATCTTACAGAACAGACAGTCGCTCATAGCAGGACCTCCTCATTTGTCAAGCTGGGTCCAGTATAGCACAGAAGGGTGGGCTTGTCATGCCTGAAAACGAAAAAAGGACCGCCCGACTGGGCAGTCCTTTTTCTATCGGTCAATCACACAGCGCGGGTGACCTTACCCGAACGGAGGCATCTGGTGCACACATAAACGTGCTTGGGCGTGCCGTTGACGATCGCCTTGACGCGCTTCACATTGGGCTTCCAGGGGCGGTTGGTGCGGCGGTGAGAGTGGGACACCTTAATACCGAACACGACACCCTTGTCGCAAAATTCACATTTGGCCATTCACTTATACCTCCTCGCTCGTCAGGATACGCTTACAAAAGCATCGAACGATATGATAGCAGAACTTTCGAAAAAATGCAAGTGCTTTTTTCAAAATGACTGGAATTTTTCTGCGGAGGCCTGTACACAGGTTCTTACCACACCGCTTCTTTTGGCAAATTGCCTTCCCGGTTGCAAATCGGGAGGAGAGAATGGTATAATAATGTCTACTGAATAAACCGCGATGCGGTTTATTCGCGCGGAGGTAGCTGCGCAATTTCATAAAAACAGCTCGAAGTGGCTGTTTTTATAAAATTCAGCCATTGTTACAATGCGTATTTCCGTTGGCGCGTCTCAACGCACCAACGGAAAGTGCGAGGTTTTTTGGACGAGATCGTCCAAAACCCTTGCACTTGAACAAAGCCATTTGGCCTTGAAAACTTTGGTTTTCAAGGTTTGTGGCTTTGTTCAGTACGCATTATAATAAAACAAATCGCTTTGAAATGACCGGCGGGGGACAACCCGCCTTTATAGGAGGAAGAGCTATGGAAAGCTTGTACACCGTCAAACTGGGCGAATTGATCAAAAAGTTTAATCTGGAGGTGCTCCGCGGGGCGGAGGGCTATGAGGACCAGGCTATCTGCACGGAGGACGTGAATCGTCCCGGCCTGCAGCTTACCGGATTTTTTGACTACTTCGATCCCCATCGGCTCCAGGTCATTGGCAAGGTGGAGGATACCTACCTCTCGGGCCTGACGCCGGATCAGAGGCGGGAGAGCTTTGAGTTGCTGCTGAGCCAGGATATTCCTGCCCTTATCGTCTCCCGGGGTATTGATCCCTTCCCGGAGTGCATGGAGATGGCGGAGAAATATGACCGGACGGTGCTTCGCAGCCAGGACACCACCAGTGTGCTCATGAGCACCATCATTGCCTCCCTGAAATCCTACCTGGCTCCCCGCATCACCCGCCACGGTGTGCTGGTGGAGGTATATGGCGAGGGCGTGCTGCTGCTGGGCGAGTCCGGCGTGGGCAAGAGTGAGACCGCCATCGAGCTGGTGAAGCGTGGACACCGCCTCATCGCCGACGACGCGGTGGAGATCAAGCAGACTGTCACCGGCGGCCTGATGGGTACTGCGCCCGAGCTCATCCGCCATTATATCGAGCTGCGGGGCATCGGCGTCATTGACGTGCGCCGCCTGTTCGGTATGAGCGCTGTTAAAGAAGAGGCGGAGATCGACATGGTCATCAGCCTGGAGCAGTGGAAGGACGGGGCCATGTATGACCGGCTGGGTCTGGAGAACCTGTACACCACCATTCTGGACGTACAGGTGCCCTCCCTCACCATCCCGGTGAAGCCGGGCCGGAATCTGGCGGTCATCATCGAGGTGGCGGCCATGAACAACCGCCACAAGAAGATGGGCTACAACGCCGCTCTGGAGTTTACCAAGCAGATCAACGAGCACTTTGACCAGGCCATGAGCGCCCAGATGAACAAGTAATCCCTCAGATCACGGCCCGCCGCGGCGGACTTCGGAGCCAGAGGCCCCGGAGCAAAGCCCGGCGGGCTTTTTAAAGGATGTGACCGCTCTTGACCTTTTTATCCCTGCCCTTCTTCTGCTTTTTTCCGGTAACAGCGCTGGGCTATTTTCTGCTGCCCCGGAAGGTGCGGAACCTGTGGCTGCTGTTGGCAAGCTGGTTTTTCTATCTGTGTGCCAAGCCGGTCTATCTCACCCTGCTGCTCTTTGTGATCCTCACCTCCTATGGAGCGGGGATCTCCCTAGGAAAGAAGAAAAAGCGGTGGGTGTTGGTGCTCTGCCTGCTGATTGATATTGTCCTGCTCTTCCTTTTTAAATATGTCAACTTTGCGCTCTCTCTGGCGGCTGGTGTGCTCCAGGGAGCGGGAATCAGTTGGACGGCCCCGGTGCTGGACCTTGTGCTGCCGGTGGGCATCTCCTTCTACCTCTTTCAGGCTATGGGTTATGTCATGGACGTGTGGCGGGGCAAGGCGGAAGTCCAGCGGAATTTCCTGCTCCACGCCCTGTTTCTCTCCTTCTTCCCCCAGGTGGTGTCCGGCCCCATCGGACGGGCGGCAGAGCTCACCCCTCAGTTCCGGCAGCCCCACCCCTTCGACTGGGACAGGTTCCGGCAGGGACTGGTGCGCTTCCTGTGGGGCGCTTTTAAGAAGATGGTGCTGGCCGACCGGCTGGCGGTGCTGGTTAACACCATCTTCGGGGCGCCGGAGACCTTTGGCGCAGTGCAGGTGATGGGAGCGGCGGTGGCCTTTTCCCTTCAGATCTACTGTGACTTTTCCTCCTACACAGACATGGCCCTGGGGGTGGCCCACAGCATGGGCTTCACCCTGCGTGAGAACTTCGATACCCCCTATTTTTCCCGCACCATTGCGGAATTCTGGCGGCGGTGGCATATGTCCCTGACCAGCTGGTTCCGGGACTACCTCTACATCCCCCTGGGCGGCTCCCGACGGGGCGCGGCCAGAAAATATCTGAATGTACTCATCGTCTTTGCCGTCAGCGGCCTGTGGCACGGGGCGGCTATGACCTTTGTGGTGTGGGGTGTGCTCAACGGCCTTTACCAGGTAATGGGGGCGGTGACTGCACCCCTGCGGGAAAAGGGGTACAGACTGCTCCGCATCAGGGAGGACGGCCCCTTCCGGCGAGGGGTACAGATCCTGCTTACCTTCCTGTTGGCCACGGTGGCCTGGGTGTTCTTCAAGGCCAGCTCCCTGCCCAACGCCCTGGCGGTGCTGAGCGGGATGGTACACGGCCCCCTATGGGTGCGCCAGAGTATGGGCCTGGACCGGTGGGAGCTGCTGGCCGCCGCTGCGGGATTGCTGCTGCTTTTACTGGTAGATCTGCTGAGCAAACGATACGATTTGTGGAAGGCCTACTTGAAACAGCCCCGGCTAGTACGGTGGTGCATCCTGTGGGTGCTCCTCTTTGGTTGCCTGATCTTCGGCAGCTATGGAGCAGGGTATGACGCTCAGGATTTTATGTATGGATTTAGTTTTTAAGGAGGGGATACACCAATGAAGCGCCTGAACAAGGGGAAAGAGTGCTTCTTTGCCCTCCTCTTCCTGCTGCTGACGGCAGTGATGGTCAATTTTATCTCCGACGTTCTGCGGCCCTCACAGACCATGTACGGAGCCACCTGGAGTGCTTTCCGGGCGGAACCGGAGGACAGCCTGGACGTGATCTATCTGGGCAGCTCCTTTGCCTACTGCGATTTCAACCCCTCAGTGGTGTACGATGCCTCCGGCCTGACGGGGTATGTGATGGCGGGCTCGGAACAGCCTCTGTCCATTACCTATTGGTATTTGAAGGAGATTTTCCGTACGCAGTCTCCCTCCGCCGTGGTGCTGGAGGGCACTTCGCTGTACTTTAAGCAGTACCAGAACTATACCCAGCAGAATGTGAGCCAAATGCCGTTCTCGGTCAACAAACTGGGCGCCATCTTTACGGCGTCTGAGAAGAACCTGCGGACCGGACTGCTCTTTGACCTGTCCCTCTACCACAGCCGTTGGAAGGAGATGGGTAAAAGCGATCTGAAAAAAGCGGTGGTTCCGTTACAGGGGGACTACTACAAGGGCTTTACGCCGGTGGATCAGGTGATGGACGGCGTGGGAGAAACGGTGGTGGAAGGTAACCGCACAGTGTCGGAGGAGGACTACGCCGCCAACCTGGTATGGCTGGGCAGGATCCTGGACCTCTGCCGGGAGCACGGCGCCCAGCCTATCGTCACCTTCAATCCCAGCTATACCCGCTGCACCCAGGAACAGTACGCCCGCAATACGGCAGACATTCTGGCTCTGGATGGGGAGACGCTGGTATACAACTGGTCGGACAGCTTTGAGGAGATGGGGCTGATCCCCACGGAGCACCTCTATGACGGCGGCCATCTGAACCAGGATGGAGCAGCCATATTTTCCGCCTGGCTGGGCCAGTTCCTGACAGGTGAGGTGGGGCTGGTGCCCAGAACTCAGACTGCGGAAAATGCGGCCGCCTGGGAGGAATCTGCTGCCTGGTGGCGGGAGAAAAACCAGAGCTGACTTGAAAAACCTCCGGCTTCGGCCGGAGGTTTTGTCACGTTTGGCTTTGCCCAGGTGTATTCCAGGTGAACGCGTTCCAATCCACAAGGCAAGGAGGGAGGACCATGGAAGGACAGGACAGGGAGGCGCTGGCCCGGCGGCTGGTGGACACTTATTCCGATCAGCTGCTGCGGCTGGCCTACTCGCTGCTGAACAATGTGCCGGACGCACAGGATGTGTGCCAGGAGGCGCTGCTTAAGAGGCTGGACCACGCCCCCATCTTTGAAAGCCGGGAGCACGAGCGGGCCTGGCTGATTCGGGTGACCATCAATCTGTGCAAAAATTTGCGGCGCAGTCCCTGGCGTACCCGGACGGTGGGGCTGGATACGGTGGCTGAACAGGCGGCCTTCCAACCGGAAGAGGGGGGCGTGCTGGAGGAGGTCCAGCAGCTGCCCGCCAAGTACCGGGAGGTATTGGTGCTCTATTATTATATGGGCTATGACACCAACGAAATTGCGGATATCCTGGGTATCCGGGCGGATGCGGTACGGGCCCGGATGAGCCGGGCCGACAGAAGCTGAGACTGGGATTGGAGGTACAGGGCTATGGCAAGCTATCGAGATGAACTGGACCGGCTGAAATTTTCGCCGGAGGAAAAGAATGAACTGACCCGCCGCCTGACGGCGGAGCGTGCGACCACAACGGCGCAGCGGATGCGCCTGCCCTACCGGGGACTGGTGGCTGCGGTAGCGGCCATCTCCCTGCTGGTGGGAGCGGTAGGCGCGGTATCTCTGGCAGGGGTATCTCCCACCTTCCGGGAACTGTTTGGTATTACCGATGATGCTCAGGCCCAGCAGCTGGGCGCGGAGCAGTTGAATCTGGTCTTTGAGGATCAAAATGGCTCCGGCGCCTCCATTACCGTCAAAGAGGTAGTCAAGGATCAGGAGCGGGTCTATGTGCTGCTGGACTTCACCGCTCCGGCAGGGGTGGCGCTTCCCATACCGGAGGAGACGGCGGACGGCCGGAATTTCTGGCTGGGGGAGGAAGAGGGGGACTGCTCCGCAGCCTTCTATGGAGATGAGGCTTGCACCCAGCGGGTGGACCCCCGCAGCTGGGGCTGGGGGTTCCGGGCAGTGGACGATACGGATACCACCGACCAAGTGATCCCCCTGATGCTCCAGATTACCTGCGATGAGACCCTGCCTGAGGAAGCGACCTGGCTGAAGGTTACCCACCTGTCCAACCTGTGGGCACTGGAAGACGGGAAAGAGACCCGTGTGCTGTCCGGAATGGACTTTACCCTCGCCATTCCGATCGAGACCACGGCGGAGATCTACTCCTTTGAGGGGCGCTGCGGCGTAAATCTGAACGGCGTCACGCTGGCCACGGCGGAAAATCTGACCATATCCCCGGTCAGCGTGGCCATGGATCTGGTGATACCAGACGGGGCGGCCTACGATGCTGCGTTCGAGGCCCAGGGTCCCTGGCAGGTGTATGTGCTGCTGGAGGACGGTACCCAGGTGTGGACCAAGTTTGAAAAGGGCGGCGGCGTTCAGGATGTGTTCCACGACGACGCGGGGCAGACCTTCTTCCGGGCTGACCACGTCCGCTTTGAGTTGGACTCCCCCATTGATGTGGCCCAGATCAAAGATATCGTCTTTGTAGGCGACAACAGTCTGGCGTATGGGGAGGAAGAGAGTGACGCGGTGATCCACTTCCGCTTTACCCCCCACTATTTCCGTAACGAGACCTACTGGAACCAGGTCAATGAAGGGTGGAAGAACAGCTGAATCCAGATGAAAAAGAGCTCGGAATGATCCGGGCTCTTTTTCGTTTTTTGCGGCGAAAAAATCCTTGCAAAACTGGAAACACTGTGATATCATATTCGGGCATGATTACGCACACCCGCGGACGGGGGGCCAGGTGCTTCCGCTTGGAGGTTGGCCGGCTCCGAATGAACCGGGTGGAGGAATCAACAATTAAAGGAGGAATTTTTACCATGGCAGTCGTATCTATGAAGCAGCTTCTCGAGGCGGGCGTTCACTTCGGTCACCAGACCCGTCGCTGGAACCCCAAGATGGCCACCTATATCTACACCGAGCGCAACGGCATCTATATCATCGACCTGCAGAAGACCGTGAAGAAGCTGGAGGAGGCCTAC